>NZ_VWWG01000345.1:0-1976 GCF_011753085.1 Burkholderia sp. Tr-862 | reverse complement strand
GCCTTCTGCTGGTTGCCGCCGGACAGGCTCGCGATCGGCAGGAACGGATGCGCGGCCGCCGCCGCCGAAAACGCCGCGCGCAGCGCATCGACGTCGAGCGGACCGCGCACGCGCAGTGCGACCGGGATGTTGTAAGCAGCGCTGTCCGGCTGTGCGCGCCACAAGAACCACAGGCCGAGTTGCGCGGCCGACAACGGCCATACGCCATGCGCATCGGGTTTGACCACCGCGACGCCCGGCGCCGCGGCACCGGCTTGCGCGGCGCGCGGCGCGTCGGCCACCTGGCGCGCGTATTGCGTGAGCACCGGCGCTTCGAACAGCGCCCGCACCGGCACGTCGCGGCCGAGCCGCTCGGCGACGCGCGTCGCGACGCGCACCGCCGCCAGCGAATGGCCGCCGAGTTCGAAGAAGTGATCGCAGCGGCCGACGCGTTCGACGTTCAGCACGTCGCGCCAGATCGCCGCGAGCGCGGCTTCGTCGCCGTCGTGCGGCGCTTCGTATGCGCGTTCGACGCGCACCGGGGCTGGCAGCCGCGCGCGGTCGACCTTGCTGTTCGCGTTGCGCGGCAGCGCATCGAGCACGATCAACTGCGCGGGCACCATGTAGTCGGGCAGCGTGCGGCGCAAGTGCGCGTCGAGCGTCGCGGCTTCGACCGGCTGGGCGGCGGCCTGCGCATCGGCGCTCAGTTCGACGTACGCGACGAGCTGCGCGTGCGCGCCCTGCCCGTGCACGACCGCGCATGCTTCGCGCACCGCGTCGTGCGCGGCCAGCTGGGCCTCGATCTCGCCGAGTTCGATGCGCAGCCCGCGCAGCTTCACCTGGTGATCGACGCGGCCGATGAAGTCGAACACGCCGTCCGCGCGGCGTCGCACGAGATCGCCCGTGCGGTACAGGCGCGCACCCGGCGCGCCGTACGGATCCGGCACGAAGCGCTCGGCCGTCAGCGCGGGACGATCGAGGTAGCCGCGTGCGACGCCGATCCCCTCGCCGCCCAGGTACAGTTCGCCGATCACGCCGACCGGCAGTGGATGCAGCCGCTCGTCGAGCACGTGCGCGGTGCGCGCGCCGACCAGCGTGCCGATCGGCAGATAGGCCGCGTCGCCCAGCTTCGCGAGATCGTCGCCGGGACGGAACATCCACAGCGTCGGCGTGATCACGGTTTCGGTCGGGCCGTAGCCGTTGACCACGCGCACGTTCGGCATTGCGCGGCGCAGCATCGCGAACGCTTCGCGCGAGGTCGCTTCGCCGCCGACGGTCAGCGAGCGCAGCGTCGGCGGCGCCCCATGCGCGAGCGCCCATTCGGCGAGCTGAGCCGCGCAGCCGGGCGGCACGTAGGTCATCGTCACGCCGTCGCGGACCATCATCGCGCAGGTCTGCGCGGGCGGCCACAGCACGTCGGCCGTCACCGACACGGCGGCACCCGACAGGTATTGAGAAAACCAGCCTTCGTGCGCGCCGTCGAAGTTGACCGACTGGAACAGCAGGAACACGTCGTTCTCGCCCGCGCCGTAGCGCTCGGCAATCGCCACGCAATGCCGTGCGAACGCCGCGTGATCGACGATCACGCCCTTCGGCTTGCCGGTCGAGCCCGACGTATAGATCGCATACGCCGCATGGCCGGGCAGCACGTCCGGCAGCGCGACGTCCGCCGCCTCGTCGAGCGCGTCGACTTCGTCCGCGCGCCAGATGCGCAGTGCCGGCAGTTCGGGCAGCGATGCGGCGCTCGCGCCGTCGGTCAGCACGTGCGCGATGCCCGCATCGCCGACGATCTGGGCGAGCCGTTCGCGCGGATGAGCGGGATCGAGCGGCACGAACGCGGCGCCCGACTTCAGCACCGCGATCAGCGCGACCAGCAGGTCGACCGAACGCTGCAGCGCGACGCCGACGCGCATCTCGGGCCGCACGCCGGCCGCGACGAGATTGCGCGCGATGCGTGCCGCGCGCGCGTCGACCTCGCCGCGCGTCAGCGCGCGATA
>NZ_VWWG01000344.1:0-2009 GCF_011753085.1 Burkholderia sp. Tr-862 | reverse complement strand
TTCGCGGCCGCCGCACAGGCGACGCCCGATGCGATCGCGCTCGAATACGCGGATGCCGACGGCGCCGTGCAACGCGCGACCTATCGCGAACTCGACCTGAACACGACGCGCGTCGCCGCCGCGTTGCGCCGGCGCGGCGTGCGGCCCGATACACCCGTGGCGTTGTGCGTGGAACGCTCGTTCGACATGGTGACGGCGCTTGTCGGCGTGCTGAAGGCCGGCGCGGCGTACCTGCCGGTCGATCCCGACTATCCGGCCGAGCGCATCGCGTACCTGCTGCGCGACGCGCGGCCGGCGGTCGCGATCACGCAAGCTCATCTGCGCGAGCAGGTGGAGGCCGCGCTCGGCGACGACGCGACGACGCAGCTGCTGACGGTGGCCGATCTGCTTGCAGACGAAGCGAACGAAGTGGGCGAAACGAACGAAGCCGCGGCCGACACCGACATCGACGACGCCCGGCTCGCGTACCTGATCTATACGTCCGGCTCGACCGGCAAGCCGAAGGGCGCCGGCAACTCGCACGGCGCGCTCGCGAACCGGATCGCGTGGATGCAGCACGCGTACCGGCTCACGCGCGACGACGTCGTGCTGCACAAGACGCCGTTCGGCTTCGACGTGTCGGTATGGGAATTCGTGTGGCCGCTCGCGATCGGCGCGAAGCTCGCGATCGCCGCGCCCGGCGACCACCGCGATCCGGCCCGCCTCGCGGCCGCGATCCATGCGCACGGCGTGACGGTGCTGCACTTCGTGCCGTCGATGCTGGCCGCGTTCGCCGCGTATCTCGACGATTTCTCGGCCGCCGCGCAATGCGACAGCGTGCGCCTGATCGTCGCTAGCGGCGAAGCGCTCGCGCCCGAACTCGTCGCGAAGGTCGCACGGCTCATGCCGAACGCGACGCTCGTGAACCTGTACGGGCCGACGGAAGCCGCGATCGACGTGTCGCACTGGACCTGCGGCCCCGACGACGCGAGCGCCGTCGCGGTGCCGATCGGCCATCCGATCGCGAACCTGCAGCTGCACGTGCTCGACGCGGCATGGCAGCCGGTGCCGGCCGGCGCGACCGGCGAACTGTATCTGGCGGGCGCGGGCCTCGCGCGCGGCTATCTCGGCCGCCCCGGGCTGACCGCCGAGCGCTTCGTGCCCGATCCGTTCGTGCCGGGCGCGCGCATGTATCGCACCGGCGACCTCGCGCGGCGCCGCGCCGATGGCGCACTCGACTATCTCGGCCGCGTCGACACGCAGGTGAAGCTGCGCGGCCAGCGGATCGAGCCCGGTGAAATCGAGGCGCTGCTGCGCATGGCGCCGGGTGTGCACGACGCGGTCGTGGTCGTGCGCGACGAGCAGCTGATCGGCTATGTCGCACGCGGCGACGCGGCTTCGCTCGACCGTGCGGCACTGCTGGATTCGCTGCGCGCGCAATTGCCGGCGTACATGGTGCCGTCGCAGCTGATCGAGCTCGACGCGCTGCCGGTCACGCCGAACGGCAAGTGCGACCGCCATGCGTTGCCGGCGCCGGTGCGCGAGGCGGCCGCGGCCGTCGAACTCGCGACCGACACGGAGCGCGCGCTCGCCGCGATCTGGCAGCGCGTGCTGCATGTGGACGCGATCGGCCGCGACGACGATTTCTTCCTGCTCGGCGGCCACTCGCTGCTCGCGACGCAGGCCCATGCGCAGGCGAACCTGCACTGGGGTCTCGCGCTGCCGCTGCGCACGCTGTTCGACACCCGCACGCTCGCACGCTGCGCGGATGCGATCGACGTGGCCTGCGCGGCACAGGGCGAGACCGACGCGGCGAGCGCGATCGACGCGCTGCTCGGCGAACTGGAAACCCAATAAGGACGACGGCTTCGTTCGGTGGGAGTCGAACACGACCATCCGCTAGCTCGCGAACCGCTACGGCGGCGACGCGCTCTATCCGGCCGAGCCGCAGGCGCGCGCCCGGGTCGATCAGTGGATCGACTGGCAGGGCTCGGACCTGAACCGTTCGTGGGTCGGCGCGTTCCTCGGCC
>NZ_VWWG01000343.1:0-240 GCF_011753085.1 Burkholderia sp. Tr-862 | reverse complement strand
GTCGTGTCGGATAACGAGAATGAAACCGAGTTAATGGAGAGATGGGAGTGTTGGGTGGGGACAGGCAAGGGGGAGTGGAGTCGCGTGAAGTCGTCGCATGATAGGGGAGGTGGTGTGCGAGGACATACGCAGAGAGTATATAGGACTGGACCGTGAGGTAAACGGGTAATAGTACTGAAGAGTAAATCAGGGCAGTGAAGAGGAAGAAGGGTAGGATAGTGTAGATTTTTTTTTTTTCGA
>NZ_VWWG01000342.1:0-1707 GCF_011753085.1 Burkholderia sp. Tr-862 | reverse complement strand
CTTCGGAGCGCGTCGCCCGCGCCGCATGCCGCGGCACCGGCGACGCGCTCCGAAGCGAAGCGCCCTACGGATTCCGCCGCACGCGCATCGAAGGAAGCGCCGGCCGCGGGCGGCTACGGCCCGCGTCTCGCGAAGGCGGCCGCGGCATCGCCCAAGCCGGCCGAGAAGCCCGCGCTGGTGCGTCCGGCGCTGAACGGCGAGAAGCCGGCACTGGCCGCGGTCGGTGCCTCCGACGACGACTGGGAGACCTTCTAAGCCATGCCGTCCGCGCGCGCACCGTTTCGACCCGATGCACCGGATACCTCGCCCCGCGCGGGCGAGCCGGGGCGCGACTTCGCGTTTACCGGCGCGGATTTCGCACGCATCCGCGCGCTGATCCATCAACGCGCAGGCATCTCGCTGTCCGAGCACAAGCGCGACATGGCGTACAGCCGGCTGGCACGCCGGCTGCGCGCACGCGGCCTCGACACGTTCCGCGACTACCTCGACCTGCTCGAGCAGGAGGACGATCCGCTCGAGTGGGAGGCGTTCACCAACGCGCTGACGACGAACCTGACCGCGTTCTTCCGCGAGTCGCACCATTTCCCGATCCTTGCCGACTTCGTGAAGGGGCGTGCGGCGCCCGTGTCGGTGTGGTGTTCGGCGGCGTCGACCGGCGAGGAACCTTACTCGATCGCGATCACGCTGATCGAGGCGCTCGGCGAATCGGCCGCGCGCGGCGCGTCGATCCTCGCAACCGACCTCGACACGCAGGTGCTCGCGAAGGCCGAGGCCGGCATCTATACGTACGACCAGGTCAAGCACCTGAGCCCGGAGCGGCTCAAGCGCTTCTTCCTGAAGGGCACGGGCGCGCAGGCCGGCCGCGTGAAGGTGCGCCCGGAACTGCGCGCGATGATCCGCTTCGAGCAGCTGAACCTGACCGATGCCGACTACGGGATCGCGAAGCCGTTCGACGCGATCTTCTGCCGCAACGTGATGATCTATTTCGACAAGCCGACGCAAGGGCAGGTGCTGTCGCGCTTCGAGCCGCTCGTGAAGCCGGGCGGGCTGCTGTTCGCCGGGCATTCGGAGAATTTCACGTACGTCACGCAGGCGTTCCGGCTGCGCGGGCAGACGGTGTACGAACTGACGCGCGATGCCGCGCAAGGCTCGCGCCCGCGCGGCGCGGCGCCGGCCGCCGCAGCGCCGCCGCGCATCCCTGCGCGTGCCGCGCTCGCTTACGGAGAACGCGAATGAGCGGCCTGCCGATCGCGACCAATCGCTACTTCGACAATCACTTCGAACGCCCGGGCGTGAAGTTGCTGCCGAACGAGTTCTACACGACGTCCGAGGACATGGTGCTGATGACCGTGCTCGGCTCGTGCGTCGCCGCGTGCCTGCACGATCCGCTCGCGGGCATCGGCGGGATGAATCACTTCATGCTGCCCGACGACGGCGCCGATGCTGGCGCGGCCGCGTCGGATTCGATGCGCTACGGCGCGTACGCGATGGAAGTGCTGATCAACGAACTGATCAAGGCCGGCGGGCGCCGCGAGCGCATCGAGGCGAAGGTGTTTGGCGGCGCGGCCGTGCTGGCCGGGATGACGACGATCAACATCGGCGATCGCAACGCGGATTTCGTGCGCCGCTATCTCGCGCTCGAACGCATTCGCATCACCGCGGAGGATCTGCAGGGCGTGCACCCGCGCAAGGTCGCGTTCATGCCGA
>NZ_VWWG01000341.1:0-2207 GCF_011753085.1 Burkholderia sp. Tr-862 | reverse complement strand
AGCGGCGCCCACGCGCCGCCGAGCGCGGACAGGCCGATGCCGTCCGGCTCCGCGAAGGTCAGGTACAGCGCGTCGATGTCGTCGGGCCCCGAGATCGCACGCGCGCCGATGAAGCGCTGGCGTGCCGCGCACACGTCGACGAGCGCGATCTCCTCGCGCCCCGCGTTCGCGCCCGCCACGCCGCGCACGACGAGCCGCTTGTTGCGCGCAAACGCGATCTCGGCCGGCACGGCACCGGTCGCGGCGAGTCCTGCCGCGATGCCCGCGACGGTCGCCTCGCGATGTTCGGGAAACGCATTGTTGGTGCCGGTGGACAGCGCGACGAGCGGCGTCGAGCCGCAGTGCGCGGCGACCGCGCGATGGGTGCCGTCGCCGCCGAGCACGACGATCAGCGCGACTTCCATCCGGCGCATGTAGGCAGCGCCGGCGTGCGTGTCGGCAACCGTGTCGGAGATCGGCAGGTCGACAAATTCGACGTCGGGCCAGCGTTCGTGCGGTGCAAGCGCGCGATGCGTATCGAGCGCTCGCATCAGCAGCGTCGCGATGCCGGTCTTGTCGCGCAGGGTCAGCACGCGCTCGACGCCCATCGCGCCGAGACCGGCAAGCAGGCGCACGACCATGTTGGCTTTTTCCGCGGTGGGGAACACGGATGCATGCGTCGTCAGGCGGCGAATGTCGCGCCCCGATGCGGGGTTCGCGATCACGCCAACGGTCACGGGCGTCGTCACGGGCTTGTCTCCATCCAGTGGACCGGCGCTCGCGCACCGGCCCTTCGTGTGTCGTCCGCCGTCATCGAGGGCAGCGGATCGTCGTCGCCGACGCGATTGCGCCGGCATTGCCCATCACATCTGCAAGCGGCGTGCCACCGCGTGTGTAACGTCCGCGAAACCCGCATACAGACTGGCTCGGCGGGTTGCGACCGTCACCGGCACCTGCTGCCGGGCAGCTCGAAGCGCCGCGAAACAGGCCGTGCGTCTCACGTGGTCTATCCCTCGACACGCCGACTTCGGCGCCATGATCGGTATTGCCGTTTGGCCGGCAAGCCACGCGCATCGCGGCATGGCACGCACCGCCGCGCTCCCGACCATCGTGTTGCCGAGTGTGTCCGCGCGTCTCAACTGCGCGAGACGGGCTGAGATGCCGGTGAGACGAACGTCTCATGCCGCGCGCGTGCTGCGATGCAATGTGATCCGCCGCCGCGGATGTGCTACAAGAGCATCGAAATCCCCGCCGTACGGAACCGGAGCCGACCATGCCCTATGCCGTCCCCCAGGCCCAGCACGCCGACCGTGTGCTCGGCGCGCTCGCCGGGCGCCTGCCCGCGCCGGCCGATTCCGCGCGTCTCGTGTCGTCGTGGCAGCGCTCGCTCGAGCGCTACGCGCTCGACCCCGCTTCGTCGATCGGCCCGCGCGTGCTGACCGCGGCCGAGTTGCGCGAGGTGCGCGACAAGGAGGAGGCCTTTCTGCGTGCATCGGGCCAGTGCCTGACGCGCCTGCACGACATGATTCGGGTCGCCGACTATTGCGTGATGCTGACCGACGCGCATGGCGTGACGATCGACTACCGGATCGACCGCGAGCGCCGCAACGACTTCCGCCATGCGGGGCTGCACATCGGCTCGTGCTGGTCGGAAAGTGAGGAAGGCACCTGCGGCGTCGCGAGCGTGCTGACCGATCTCGCGCCGATCACCGTGCACAAGACCGATCACTTCCGCGCGGCGTTCACCACGCTCACCTGCAGCGCGGCCCCGATCTTCTCGCCGGGCGGCGAACTGATCGGCGTGCTCGATGCGTCCGCCGTCCAGTCGCCCGACGGTCGCGACAGCCAGCGTCTCGTGTACCAGCTCGTGCGGCAGAGCGCGGCGCTGATCGAGGACGGCTATTTCGTGCACAGCACCGCGCAGCACTGGATATTGTTCGGGCATCCGAACCGTCACTACGTCGAGGCACAGCCCGAATGGCTGATCGCGTTCGACGAATGCGGCAATATCGTCGCCGCGAACCGGCAGGCGCGCGATGCGCTGCCGGCGCTGCGCGAACCACGCCATATCGACGAGATCTTCGATGCGACCGAGATGCCGTTGCGCGACGCCGCGCGGCTCGATGCGATCGTCGCGCTGCGGCTGCGCGCGACCGGCGCGCCGCTCTATGCGCGACTGCGTGCCCCGCTACGGCGTGCGGGCCGCGAAACCGGCGCGACCTCGCGCC
>NZ_VWWG01000340.1:0-2213 GCF_011753085.1 Burkholderia sp. Tr-862 | reverse complement strand
CCGCGATCGCCGAAGCCGAGGCCGCCGCGCAACGTCATCACGCCGCCGCGACCGAAGCGGAAGCCGCCGCGCAGCGTCATGCCGCCGCTACCGCGGAGGCCGCGGCCGCCGCGAAACGCCACGCGGATGCGACCGCCGAAGCCGAGGCCGCGACGCAACGTCACGCGGCCGCGATCGCCGAGGCCGAAGCGCTCGCGCAGCGTCATCTGCAAGCGATCGCTGAAGCGGAAGCCGCCGCGCAGCGCCACGCCGATGCGACTGCTGAAGCGCAAGCCATCACGCAGCGCCATACCGAAGCCATCGCGCAAGCCGACGCGGCCGCGCAACGCCACGCGCAGGCAACTGCCGAGGCCGAGGCCGTCACGCAACGCCACAGCGAAGCGATCGCGCAGGCCGAAGCGGCCGCCGAGCGTCACGCGAAGGCGATCGCCGACGCGGAAGCGCTCGTCGAAGCCGTCGTGAAGGACGCGGCGACGAACCCGGCGGCGTCCGACACCGCGACGGTAGTCGCGGCCGAAGTCGTCGAACCGGCCGCCGCGCCAGTGACCGCCGATGAAGGCGCTGCCGCGCCGGCCGACGCGAGCACCGCCGTCGTCGCGACGAACGCCGCCAATAGCGCAATCGAAGTCGCCCCCGTCGAAGCCGCGGACGCGCCTGCGGACAAGGCGACGCTGCACGTCGCACGCCCGTCGCAGAACGAACTGACGCTGACCGTCAACGGCCAGTCGATCACGCTGCACCCGGAGCAACTGGGCCAGCTGATCGAGGAACTCGCGCAAGCGCGCGCGTCGATGCAGCCGGAACCGCCGCCCGGCATCCCGGCCGGCTGGCGCTTCGTGACGACGAAGAACCCGATGATGGCCGTGCAGAAGCAGTCGAACGGCGACCGCCTGCTGGTCGCGCGCCACACCGGCTACGGCTGGGTGCCGTTCACGTTCTCGCCGGATGTCGTGATCCAGATGTACATGATGCTGACGCAGCGATAAGCGCCGCCGCCGCAAACAAAACAGCCCGATCGGTTCGCACCGATCGGGCTGTCTGCTTTCCGAAGTCCGGAGGACAGCCGGCATGCGCCGGCGTCATTCAGTTCAACGCTCCACCGGCGCCTGCACCCGCGCCTTCCACTGGCCGCCCTTGCCGCGCCAGTAGCGCCACGCGGACGCGAACGTCGCACCGACGTAGAACAGCGCGACGAGCGGCAGCGCGGGCGCCCACAGCGGCGAGCGCCGGTAGTAGCGCAGCATCGGCGCATACGCGGTGCACATCGACGCCCACGCGAGCCACGCCGGCCACGCGCGCGCGCCGTAGACCAGGGCGGCGACAGGCGGCACGAGGTAAATGATCGTCATCCCGAGCAGCGTGCCGGCGAGCAGCAGCGGCGAATAATGGAGCTGCGTGAACGCGGTGCGCGCGATCATGTTCCAGATGTCGCGCCAGCTGTCGTACGGACGCAGCGACACGCTGCGCTCGGCCAGATCGAGCCGGATCGGATGCCGGCCGCTGCCGCGATGCTTGATCTGCGCGGCGAGGCTGCAGTCGTCGATCAGCGCGCCGCGGATCGATTCGATGCCGCCCGCCTCCTCGAGCGCGCTGCGCTTGACCAGCATGCAACCGCCCGCGGCGCCGGCCGTCCGGTTGCGCGGATTGTTGATCCACGAGAACGGATAGAGCTTCGCGAAGAAGAACACGAACGCCGGAATCAGCGCCTTTTCCCAGAACGAATCGCAGCGCAGCCGCACCATCAGCGACACGAGATCGCGCTGTTCGGCCTGCGCGCGCGTGACGAGCTGGGCGACGGCGTCGGGCGGATGGCCGATGTCGGCATCCGTCAGCAGCAGGTAGTCGGCCGGCAGCCCGAGCGTGCGCACCGCCGCGATGCCCTGCGACTGCGCCCATACCTTGCCCGACCAGCCGGCCGGCAGCGGCTTCGCGGCCAGCACCGTCAGGCGCTCGGCGCGGTTGATCGCGAGCGCGGCCGCACGGGCCGCGTCGGCGGTGCCGTCGTCGCTGTGGTCGTCGACGATGATCAGATGAAAATCGCCCGGATAGTCCTGCTCGAGCAACGACGTCGCCGCCTGGGCGATCACGTCGACCTCGTTGCGCGCCGGCACGACCGCGACGACGGCCGGCCCGGCGGCCTCGGCCGCGGCGCCGCGCGCCGGCGGCGGCAGCCCCCCGCACGGCTGGCCGCCCCCGACGTCGGCACCCCCCAC
>NZ_VWWG01000339.1:0-1836 GCF_011753085.1 Burkholderia sp. Tr-862 | reverse complement strand
CCGCTGCGCTGGCTCGCGGTGTTCGGCGGCGCGACCAACGTCGCAACGCTCGACGCGATCGCGACCACGCGCCTGCGTGTCGTCGTGCGCGACGCATCGGCGGTCGATCGTGATCGCCTCGGTGCACTCGACGTCGCATGGGTGTCGCCGGACACGTTCCACATCGTCTGCGGCAACGCGGCGGCACGCTACGCTGAACAGCTCGGCGCACGTCTGCCGTCGACGGACGGCGGCGCGGCCGCGCAACCGGCCTGATGCGCTGAGAGCGGCCCGGTTCGCCGGGTCGCAGGGCAGCAAAACGAAAACGGCTTGCGATGCGTCGCAAGCCGTTTTTCATCGGCGGGGCGTATGCGCGATGCGTTCATCTGCATCGCGCATCGCTTAGCCGGTCAGCCGGTCAGCGGTCAGCCGCTCTACCGCTCGTCGACCGATCGGCCCCTCGGCCGCTCAGCCGCCCGATCGCTCACGGGTTCGTCAGCGTGAAAGTCGGCTTCCGGTAGCCGATGCCGGCACGATCGAGCTTCGGCAATTCGCGCTGCGTGACCAGCGTCGCGAAACCGGCCCAGTCGCGCTGCAGCGCGGCCGTGTCGACGCGATGCGTGTCGCCGCGCTTGTAGCGCACGCCGGCCGCGTACGGCAGCTCCCAGTCGGCCCGGTGCCACGCGCGTTCGGCAAGCGCGAGGAGGCGCGGATACACCATGTACTCGAGGAACGTGTCGTTGCGCATCACCTCGCCCCAGGCCTGCCCCTGGATGCCTTCGATGCGCGGCGCGGGGCCCGTGCCGGTCACCTCGAACGCGTTGCCGTCGCGATCGCCCATCACTTCGGCGTTCTGCGGCAGGTTCTCCGGCGCGAGCGAGAACACCTTGTACTCGTCGGTTGCCTGCGAGCCCCAGTAATAGCCGCGTTCGCGCGGGTTCAGCGTGTACGGGAAGTCGAAGTACAGGTAATCAGGCAGCGCCAGCACCGTCTGGTAGCCCTTGCCGCTCAGGTCGCGCGCGCTGTCCGATGCGCCCCAGAAGATCGTGTCCCACAGCGACACCATCACATGCCGCGTGCTGAAGTCCTGCGGCCCGTTCGCGTGCTTGATGCCGTCCTGCCACGCGGCCATCGTGCCGATCCCGTTCGCGTCGACCGCCGCGCTCACCTGTTTCGCGAAGCGCGTCGGCAACTCGTCGATCGACTTGATCTCGCCGCGCTGGAGCAGCGCCGTGCACGCGGGCGAGCGCGCCCACGGCTTGTCCTGCGCGGCGAGGTCGATGCGCCCCTTGTTCGGATCGGTGCCGTTCAACGGCTGGAAGCCGCCGCCGAGCAGGATGTTCTTCGCTTCGTCGCCGCCGTAGTGCCAGGTGCGCAGCGGCGCCTGCGCGTCCGCATGCATCGCCGCGATCTCGCGGATCACCTTCGACGCGAAGTTGAGCGCGCCCGGCACGCACGGGTTCAGGTCGCTGCGCCGGTCGTAGAACTGCACCGTCGTCAGGTTCGACGTGTCCTGCGGATCGAGCAGCCGGTACGCGTTCGCGTCCTGTTCGCGGCCGGCCGCATGCAGCCGGCGGTAGCGCGCCTCCATCGACACGACGGCCGCGCGCGCGTGCGCGGGCATGTCGATTTCGGGAATCACGTCGATGAAGCGGTCGGCCGCGTAGCGCACGAGCGCGACGTAGTCGGCGCGCGTCAGGTAGCCGCCGCCCGAGCGATTGTCGGGGCCGGAGCCGAGTTGCGGCAGCAGGCAGCGCGTCTCGCTCGGATCGTGGCAGCGGCGCGCGCCGATGTCGGTCAGCTCGGGCAGGCCGGGAATCTCGATGCGCCAGCCTTCGTCGTCGGACAGGTGCAGGA
>NZ_VWWG01000338.1:0-2278 GCF_011753085.1 Burkholderia sp. Tr-862 | reverse complement strand
CGGCGCGCGTCCGAACGGCGCCGCGGCGGCCCGCACGCGCGCGATCTGCTCGCGCACCGCGGCGAGCGGTTCGCCCCACGTCATGTAGACGTCCGCGTGCTGCCCGGCCACCGCCAGCGCGGCCGGCGACGAGCCGCCGAAATAGATCGGCACGTGCGGCCGCTGCGCGCTTTTCACGAGAGGCGACGCCCCGCGCAGCCGGTAGAACGCGCCGTCGTGATCGACCGGCGCGTCGGCGAGCCAGATGCGTTTCAGCACGTCGAGATATTCGCCGGTGCGGCGATAGCGCGCGTCGTGCGGCACGAAATCGCCGTCGCGCTGCAGGTCGGCATCGTCACCGCCCGACACGACGTTCAGCGCGAGCCGGCCGCCGCTGAATACATCGAGTGTGGCGATCTGCCGGGCGGCGGCCGACGGCACGATCACACCCGGCCGGTGCGCGAGCAGGATGCGGATCCGTTCGGTCGCGGCGGCCGCGAACGACGCGACGATGAAGCCGTCCGCCGCGTTGCTGAAATGGCCGACCAGGATCTGGTCGAAGCCGGCGGCTTCGTGCGCCTGCGCGAAGCGCCGCACATAGTCGGGCTGGACGGCGGCGCCGCCTGGTACGTCGACCTCCGCGCCGGGCGTCGCTGTGATCATGCCGATGATGTCGACAGGCATGTCGGGCTGTCCTTCTGGTGGGGAATCGGAATGGGCGGGCTCGGCGGCAGCGTCACTGCGCGGCGGCGGTCTTTTGCGCGGACGCCGCGAACGCGCCCGCATACGAGCGGTCGAGCAGTTTCGCCGTGTCGTACGCGGCCGGAATCACGCCGGCCTTGTGCAGGAAATCGGCGGTGTTCTGCGCATCCTTCGCGGCCGTGTCGTCGACGGGGCCCACCCGCTGGTGCGCGTTGTCGAGCCAGCGGTACGCGACGTCCGGCTCGAGCTTCGCGCGCTTCGCCCACAGGTCCGCATACTCGCGCGGATGACTGTCGACCCACTGGCGTGCCGCGACCACGCGCTTCAGGAAATCGGTGATCTCCGCCCGCTTGCCGGTTGCCGCCTGCTCGTTCGCCGCGACGAAGCTGAGTGCGGGCATCAACCCTTGCGCAGTCGTCACGGGCCGTGCGCCCTGCCGCAGCGCGAGCGTGCTGACGAACGGCTCCCACAACGACACGGCGTCGACCGAGCCGTTCGCGAGCGCGTTGGTCGCATCGATCGGCATCAGGTACGCGTACTTGACGGAATCCGCGCGCAGGCCCGCGTGTTCGAGCGCGCGCAGCACGAGCTGCTGGCTCCACGCGCCGCGCCAGACCGCGATGGTCTTGCCCTGCAGGTCGGCGACGGTGCGCACCGGCGAGTGCTTCGGCACAAGGATCGCGACGCCATCGAGGCTCTGCCGCGACACCGCGACGACCTTCACCGGCGCGCCGCGTGCGGCCAGCGTGAGCAGCGCGGAATCGCCGAGGAAGCCGATATCGATCGCGTTGCCGTTCAGGCTCTCGGCGACGGGCGCGGCCGCCTGGAAGTGCTTCCACTCGATCGTGTAAGGCAGGTCCTTCAATACGCCGGACGCCTCCATCGACGCCTGAATGTTGAAGTAGTTCTGTTCACCGACGCGCAGCGTGACGGTGTCTTTCGCGATGCCCGGCTGCGCGGCGAGCGCGAGCAGCAGCGCAATAACGATTCGGCTCAACAACGTGATCTCCCCGGAGGTTGGCGGGCAGCCGCGCGACGGCGGCGCCCTTTGGCCCGCGTGGCCCGACGGCCGGCGGACAGGATGGAACCGATGAAGATACGTCGATGCACTTCATGAGACAAACGCAATATTCTTCTTTGCAAAGATGCAAATAGTTTATGGAACGCCGAGTCGCCCCGCATTCAGCTCGCCGGAAAGTCGCTTGAATGATTCCTCAATAGATATTTCGTGCGCGAAATAATTCTCGCACTATATTTCGCATACGAAATAACTGTCCGACACGAGGACGGCCATGACGCCAGAACCCATCGAGTTTTCCGCCGCCGACGGCTACCCGCTGCGCGGCACGCTGTGGTCGCCGGACGCGCCGCCGCGCGCGCTGGTGTTGATCCATCCGGCAACCGCCGTGCCGGAGCGGCTGTATGCGGGCTTCGCGCGCTTCCTGACCGAGCGCGGCTTCGCGGCGCTGACCTACAACTATCGCGGCATCGGCGCGTCGCGGCCGGCGCGGCTGAGCGCGCTGCAGGCCCGCATGCGCGACTGGGTCGAGCTCGACGTCGGCGCCGCGATCGCGTGGGCGCGCGACGCGTAAGATCG
>NZ_VWWG01000337.1:0-2096 GCF_011753085.1 Burkholderia sp. Tr-862 | reverse complement strand
GTGGGGGTTGCGGCGACGGAGGCAAGCGCATCGCTCGTCGAGACTGGCGTGCCGCCGAATGCGGCGGGCGAAGCGGCCGCGACCGGGCTCGTCGGGGCGAGCGCGCCGGAAGACGATGCAGGGACGGCGGCGGCGGCAACGGCAGCGGCAGGCGCGGTGCCGGTTGCCGTCTGCACTGCGCCCGTCGACATGGACGGTTGACCGATCGCCGAAGCGTCGGGCATACGGCTCGACGGTGCTGCCGAAGGCGTGGTCGACGCGCTCGACGTTGCGGTAAATGTGCTACCCGACGCGGCGGACGACACGGCCGCAGGCGACACCGGCGTGCTTGGCGCCGGTTGCGAGGCGGTTGCGTTGAAGGACGCGCCGGTCGATGCGGGTGCCGACGAGGCTGTCACGGTCGGCGCGGTCGTAGCAGGCTGCGCGGGGGGCATGCCTGAGGCGCCCGTCGCGGAGGTCTCGGAGGTCGCGGGGGTCGCCGAGGTCGCGGGGGTCGCGGAGGTCGCGGCCGCTGCGAACGGTGCGGATACGGAAGACGGCGCCGTGGTTGGGCTGGAAGCGCCCACTGCGGACGTCGGGACGGATGTCGCGACCGGTGCAGCCGGTTGCGACAGCGAACCGGAGGCCGTGTTCGTCACGCCGGCAAATGAAGGCGCGGCGGCGAGCGGCGTGCTGTTCGACGTGTTCGCCGGTGCCGGCGCAGCGGCGCCGATGTGCGGCGGCGTGCCAGCTACCGGGGCTGTCTGCACGGCGGCGAAGGGTTCAGCCGACAACGGTTTCGACCACGACGTGGGCGCAGCGGAATCGACGGACGCAGATTCAGCGCTCGCGAAGGTCGACGCAGCAGACGCAGCAGACGCAGCAGACGTCGCCGGCGTCGCCGGCGTCGCCGGCGTCGCGTGTTGCGCGTCTGCGGGCACCGGCATGGTGTCGCCAGCATGCTTTTCCGCTGCCTTCCAGACCGTTCCCGTCACGGTGTCGGCCAGTGTGGCAGTCGACGCGGCAAAGGGCGCCGTCGTCGCTGCCGCGACGGCTATTGCGTCGCCGGACGGACGCATCGGCGTTGCCGCGATCGATGAAGCGGGGAGGGGAGTTCCCGGCGCGACCTGCTCGACGGGCTTCACGTCGTCCGGGGTTGCGCGTGCGTCTTGGTTAGCCTCGACCGATACGCCGGTATCGGCAGGAGGCGCGGATTGCGGCTGGAACCGGCCGGCGATCCCGGTAGCCGTTGCCGCGTCCTTCGCATCGACGGGGCGGCCCATGTCGCTTGCCGTCGGTATGACGGCGGCCGCAGGCGCTTCGACAGCCGCATGTGCCGCCACCGGCTCACGCGTGGCCGACAGCGGCGTGGCAACCGCGTTCTGGTGTGATTCGCCGAGTCCGGAAACCGGCGGGCTGACGATGTCTTCCCACGGCGCAAAGTCGATCGGCGCATTGAATGCCGGCGCGGCAGGGACGTCGGCACCATGCCGATGCTCGCCGTCCGCATGACGCGTCGGCGCATCGGCCTCGACGGCGGAATCCGACATGGCATGTCGCGCGGCGTCACTGAACGCCGAGGTGCCGGTATCAACAGCATCAACCGCCTCAACAGCAGGCGCGTGCACGATCGGCTCGGCCGGCACGAACGCATCCAGCACGATCGGTGCGTTGTCGTCGTATGCCGACGCAGCTTCGTGCGCATCCGGACGGGCTGTGTCGTGAGGTGCGAACTGACGCGCATCCTGAACGACGCCAGCCGGTACGGCAGTCGATGCAGTCGAGGCCATCGATGCCGCCGATGCCGCCGATGCCGCCGATGCCGACGCGGCCACGCTGCCCGCGGCAGCAACCGTGCCGGCCACGGTCGCCGCAGTCGCCTCAGCGGCCGTCGCCGGCGACGCATCGGTCGGGCGTACGCCATCCAGCGTCGCCCACTGCGCGGTGCTGGCCTCGATGGAGCGCAGCGTGTCGTGAACGCTCGGCGCGGGCGTGATCGGTCCGCGTGTCGCGCGCATTGATGGCGACGAGGCCGGTGAGTCGGGCGAGGGCGGCGAGTTGCTCCTCGGCGGCGTGTGCATCGCGCGCGGCTATCACGGCCGCCCGGCGCTGACGGC
>NZ_VWWG01000336.1:0-2176 GCF_011753085.1 Burkholderia sp. Tr-862 | reverse complement strand
CGGACGACGGCGCCGGCGTGTCGTCGCGGGCCGGCAGGTGCGCGCGCTGCCCGAGCGTGCTGCGCGGCCACAGCCATACGGCGGTGACGATCGCGCAACCGGCGACGGCCACGCAGACGAGCGTCGGCGAGCGCGCCAGCATCGCCGCGAACACCGCCGTGGCGAGCAGCGCCAGCACGAACGGCACGCAGCTGTCCTCCGGCATCTTCAGGATCGCGTTCGGTGTCGCCGCGAGCGGCGTGACCGCGAGCGCCTCGCGGCCGTCGGCGAGCCGGTAGCCGACCCGCATGCTGGTGCGCTTCGGATCCTCGCGGGTTTCCCACAGCGGATGCCGCGAGCCGACGAGCGGCAGCACCGCGAAGTTGTACACGGGCGTCGGCGACGCGACCGACCATTCGAGCCCGGCGCCGCCCCACGGATTCTCGCCGGCACGCGCACCGCGCCGTGCGCTGACGAGCGCGTTGACGACGAACATCACGATGCCGATGCCGAAGATGAACGAGCCGATCGTGGTCAGCAGGTTCGACGTGTCCCAGCCCATCCCGGACGGATAGGTATAGATACGGCGCGGCATCCCGAGCAGCCCGGCGACGTGCATCGGGAAGAAGCCGAGGTTGAAGCCGACCAGCACGACCCAGAACGTCAGGTGGCCGACGCGCTCGTTCATCATCCGCCCGGTGAACTTCGGGAACCAATACGTGACGCCGCCGAGCACCGGGAACACGTTGATGCCGAGCAGCACGTAATGCAGGTGCGCGACGACGAAATACGTGTCGGTCAACTGCCAGTCGAGCGGCACCGCGGCCGTCATCACGCCGGATACGCCGCCGATCACGAACATCAGCACGAAGCCCGCGAAATACAGGAACGGCGTGCGGAACACCGGGCGGCCGGTCCAGATCGTCGCGAGCCACGCGAACACCGCGACCGCGCTCGGGATCGAGATCAGCATGCTCGCCGCGCCGAAGAACGCGAGCGCGAGCGGCGCGATGCCGGTCGCGAACATGTGGTGGACCCACACCTCGAAGCCGATCAGCATCGTCGCCACCGTCGACACCGCCACGGCCTCGTACGCGACGAGCGGCCGTCGGCAGAAGGTCGGCAGCGCGTCCGACACGATGCCCATCGCGGGCAGCACGACCACGTACACCCACGGGTGCGCGAACATCCAGAACAGGTGCTGCCACAGCAGCGGCCGGCCGCCGTTCGCGACGTCGAAGAAGTGCGTGCCGGCATTGCGGTCGAGCCACAGCAGCAGGAACGCGAGGCTCACCGACGGCACCGCGACGAGGTTCGCGATCGATGCGGTCAGCGTGCCCCATACGATGATCGGCAGCCGGTCGATCGACATCCCGTGCGCGCGCATGCGCAGCAGCGTGACGACGAAGTTTGCCGCACCGCCGGTCGTCGAAATGCCGAGCAGGATCATCCCGAGCGCATAGATGTCGATGTTCGCGCCGGCGCTGTAGTCGAGCGACGTGAGCGGCACGTAGTTGAACCAGCCGCCGTCGGGCACCGCGCCGAGCGGAAAGCTCGCATACAGGAACAGCCCGGCGAACAGGAATGCCCAGTACGAGAAGGCATTGAGCCGCGGGAACGCCATGTCGCGCGAGCCGAGCATCAGCGGCCACAGATAGTTCGCGAAGCCGGACAGCACCGGCAGCGCGTACAGGAAGATCATCGTGACGCCGTGCATCGTGAACAGCGAGTCGTACTGCGCGGGCGTGAGCACCGTCGCGTTCGGTCGTGCGAGCTGGATGCGCATCACGAGCGCCTCGACGCCGCCGAGCAGCAGGAACGCGAAGGCGGTGACGATGTAGCGCAGCCCGATGCGCTTGTGATCGACCGTGCCGAGCCAGCCGCGCCAGCCGGGTTCCGATTCCCACAGCGCGGCGAGCGCGCGTTCGTGCGCGGAGCCCGGCGGCGCGTCGCCGAGGTCGGGCACGCGGCTGAGTGGAGTGGGCGTGTCGCGGGCAACGGCCATCGTCATCCTCCGTTCAGTGCAGCGTCGCGAGATAGGCGGCGAGATCGTCGGCGTCGCGCGGCGCGAGCGCGAACGACGGCATCAGTGTTTGCGGCTTGATCTGCTGTGCCTGCGCGATCCAGCGCCGCAGGTTGTCGGGCGTGTTGTCGAGCGTGCCGGCCGCGAGCAGCCGGCGCGACCCCAGATGCGACA
>NZ_VWWG01000335.1:0-2104 GCF_011753085.1 Burkholderia sp. Tr-862 | reverse complement strand
GGGAGCTGCCGGCGTCGGCCGCGACATCGGCGGCGCATGCGCGACCGTCGCGCTCGCCGCGCGCATGGCGGCTCGCGGTGTTCTTCGGGATCGCGACGGGCGCCTACACGCTCGTGCTGGCGTGGCTGCCACCGTACTACATGCGGCTCGGCTGGTCGCCGACCGCCGCCGGCAGCCTGCTCGGCGGCGTGACGCTCGCGGAAGTCGTCGCAGGGCTGACGATCTCCGCGACGATCGACCGCCTGCCCGATCGCCGGCCCGCGCTGCACGCGGCGATCGCGTCGCTGCTCGCGGGGCTGCTGGTGATGCTGGCCGCGCCGCAGGCGCTCGCGTTGCCGGCCGCGCTGCTGCTGGGTGCGGGCATCGGCGCGCTGTTCCCGCTGTCGCTGATCGTCACGGTCGATCATGCGGCGACGCCGGCCGATGCCGCATCGTTGACGGGGTTCGTGCAGGGCGTCGGCTATCTGGTCGCGGGGCTGTTTCCGTTCGCGGCGGGCGTCGTGCGCCAGCATCTCGCGGATCTGTCGCCCGCGTGGGTCGCGATGGCTTGCCTGTGTGTCGTGCTGTTCGCGCTGGCGGCGGGTTTCGCGCCGCGGCTTGCGCCGGGCGTCGCGCGTGCGTAGAAAGTGTGTGGCGGGTCAGACGCAGCGCGTGGGCCGGGAGCGTGGCCGGCGCGCGGTTTCCCGGCGTGACCCGCTCGCGCCGCGCGGCGAATGCCGCTCGGCCAAGGGCATCGCGATACGCAGACCGAGGATTCGATCTGGCGCGACGCGGTAGTCGCGCGGCTCGCACGCGTCGATGCACTTGCGCACGGCACTGGCATCCGGCGGCACCACTTCCGCCGCGTATCGCCCGCACGTAGGCGACGCCACGCCACGCTCAATTGACCGGCTTGCGAGAAAACCCGTTGCCGCAAGGCCTCGGCGCGCATCGCGTTTCGCTTACGCGCAATCAGCCGCCGCTTGCATAAAGCGTCGAATCCGCGAACCCTTCCGCATCGAGCACGCGCCCGACCAGAATCAGCGCGGTGCGTTCGATCTGCGTGCCCTGCACCTTGCCGACGATGTCGGCCAGCGTGCCGGTCACGCGTTCCTCGTCGGGCCAGCTCGCGCGATAGATCACCGCGACCGGGCAGTCGGGTCCGTAATGCGGCAGCACTTCGTCGACGATCCGCGCGAGATGGCGCACGCCGAGATGGATCGCGAGCGTCGCGCGGTGCGCGGCGAGCGCGCCGAGCGCTTCGCCTTCCGGCATCGTCGTCTTGCCCGCGAAGCGCGTGAGGATCACCGTCTGCGCGACACCGGGCAGCGTCAGCTCGACGCCGAGCGTCGCCGCGCACGCGGCCGTGGCCGTCACGCCCGGCACGATTTCATACGGAATCCCGAGCGCTTTCAGCCGGCGGATCTGTTCGCCGATCGCCCCGTACAGCGACGGATCGCCCGAATGCACGCGCGCGACGTCCTGCCCTTTCGCATGCGCGTCGGCGAGCAGCGCGACGATCGCGTCGAGATCGAGCTCGGCGGTATTGACGACCTGCTCCGCGCGATGGCCGTCGAGCACGGCCGGCGGCACGAGCGAGCCCGCATACAGGATCACCGGGCACGTGCGCACGAGGCGCTGGCCCTTCACCGTGATCAGTTCGGGGTCGCCAGGGCCCGCGCCGATGAAATACACCGTCATCCAGAAATCTCCATCCATTCATTGGGCAGCCGGTCGCGCGGCATCACGTGCGCGCGGCCGGATCTAGCGCGTCGAGCGCCTCGAGCAGCGCGGCGGCCGAGTCGAACGCGCGGTCGGCGTCGGGGAGCATCGGCCGGCGCAGCATCACGACCGGCAGCCGTCGTTCGCGCGCGACGTCGAGCTTGGCCTCGGTCGCGGCGCCGCCGCTGTTCTTGCTGACGACAACGTCGATGCCCGCGAGCGCGAACAGCGCGCGTTCGCCGTCGAGTGTGAACGGCCCGCGCGTCGCGACGATCTGCGCGCGCGCGTTGCCGGGATGCGCATCGAGGCAGCGCACCAGCCAGAACTGGTGTGGCGGGATCTCGTCGAGATGCGCGAGCGGTTCGCGCCCGAGCGTGAACAGCGGCCGCCGGAACGGCGCGAA
>NZ_VWWG01000031.1:0-54524 GCF_011753085.1 Burkholderia sp. Tr-862 | reverse complement strand
GCGTCCGATCTGTCGACGCGCGGCACGACATCGTGATCGTCGGCGCCGGCGCGGCCGGTGTCGCGGTCGCGTCGAGCCTGCTTGCGCGCGACGCGTCGCTCGATATCGCGGTGATCGACCCGGCCGATACCCACTACTACCAGCCGGGCTGGACGATGGTCGGCGCGGGCGTGTTCCGGCCCCACACGACCGCGCGCCGGATGGCCGACCTGCTGCCGCGCGGCGTGAAATGGATCCAGGCAGCGGTCGCCGGCTTCGAACCCGACGCGCACACGGTCGTGCTCGACGGCTGCCGGCGCATCGGCTACCGCAGGCTGGTCGTGTGCCCGGGGCTCAAGCTCGACTGGCACGCGATCGACGGCCTCGCGCAGACACTCGGCCGCAACGGCGTCACGTCGAACTATCGCTACGATCTCGCGCCGTACACGTGGGAACTGGTGCAGGCGTTCCGCGGCGGCAATGCGCTGTTCACGCAGCCGCCGATGCCGATC
Organism: Burkholderia sp. Tr-862; assembly: GCF_011753085.1. Taxonomy (NCBI): domain Bacteria; kingdom Pseudomonadati; phylum Pseudomonadota; class Betaproteobacteria; order Burkholderiales; family Burkholderiaceae; genus Burkholderia; species Burkholderia sp. Tr-862. The sequence continues at coordinate 54,033 of NZ_VWWG01000031.1, read as the reverse complement.
AAGTGCGCGGGCGCGCCGCAAAAGGCGATGTACCTGTCGTGCGATCACTGGCGGCGCACGGGGCGCCTCGGCGCCGCGAACGTCGAGTTCCTGAATGCGGGCGGCGCGCTGTTCGGCGTCGCCGACTACGTGCCGGCGCTGATGGAGTACGTGAAACGCTATGACATCGCGCTGTCGTTCGGCCACAACCTCGTCGCGATCGACGGCCCGGCACGGCGCGCGACGTTCACGCGCGCGCTGCCCGGCGGCGGCACGGAAACCGTCGAGCGGGCGTTCGACATGATCCACGTCGTGCCGCCGCAGAAGGCGCCCGATTTCGTGCGCGCGAGCCCGCTCGCCGACGCGGCCGGCTGGATCGACGTCGATCCGGCGACGCTGCGGCACCAGCGGTTCGCGGACATCTTCGCGCTCGGCGACGTCACCAACACGACCAACGCGAAAACCGCCGCGGCCGCACGCAAGCAGGCGCCCGTGGTCGCGCACAACCTGCTCGCGTCGCTCGGCCGCGCGCTCGGCAACGCCGCGTACGACGGCTACGGATCGTGCCCGCTCACCGTCGAGCGCGGCAAGATCGTGCTGGCCGAATTCCTGTACGGCGGCAAGGTCGCACCGACCTTCCCCGCATGGCTGATCGACGGCAAGCGTCCGTCGCGGCTCGCGTGGCTGCTCAAGGAGCGCGTGCTGCCGCCGCTCTACTGGAAGGCGATGCTCAAGGGCCGCGAATGGCTCGCGAAGCCCGCGATCGCCCGTTGACCGGAACCCGCTGACATCATGCTGATTTCCCTCGTACTCGGCGGCTTCGTCGGCGCCGTGCTCGGCCTCACCGGCGCGGGCGGCGGCATTCTCGCGGTGCCCGCGCTCGTCGCCGGAATGGGCTGGCCGATGCAGCAAGCCACGCCCGTCGCCCTCGTCGCGGTCGCGGGCAGTGCCGCGCTCGGCGCGCTCGAAGGGTTTCGCCGCGGGCTCGTGCGCTATCGCGCGGCGCTGCTGATGGCCGTGGCCGGCGTGCCGCTCACGACGCTCGGCGTGCGGCTCGCGCATGTGCTGCCGCAGCGCGTGCTGCTGGCGCTGTTCGCGCTGACGATGCTGGTCGTCGCGGGCCGCCTGCTACGGCAGGCGCTGCGCAACGCGCCCGGAGACACGGCCGAATCGCCGCTGTGCGTCGGTCGCGTGAATCCCGATACGGGCCGGCTCGTATGGTCCTGGCCGGTCGGGGTCGCGCTCGCGTCGACCGGCGCGGTGACGGGACTGATGACGGGGCTGCTGGGTGTCGGCGGCGGCTTCGTGATCGTGCCGATGCTGCGCAAGTTCACGAACGTGTCGATGCACGGCGTGGTCGCGACCTCGCTGATGGTGATCGCGCTGGTCGGCACCGGCGGCGTGTTCGCGACGCTCGTGTCGGGCACGCGCGCGCCGCTCGACATGATGCTGTGGTTCACGGTCGCGACCGCGCTCGGGATGGCCGCCGGTCGCAGCGCGTCCCGGCACCTGTCCGCGCGGCACGTGCAGGCCGGCTTCGCGGCCGTGCTCGTCTGCGTGGCGTGCGGGCTGCTGGCGAAGGCGGCGTTCGGCGCCTGAGCCGCACGCCGCACGCGGCACGCACCCCAAAACAAAACGCCCGGCCCGAATCGTCGTCGGCACCGGGCGTTGTTCGTTGCGTGCGCAACCTGTGCGCGAGAACGTCAGACGGCGAACGCGGCCATGCGCTTGCGTTCCTGGCGCAGCATCACGAAGTTCGCGATCACGACGCCGGCCGTCACCGCGATGATGAACAGCGTCGCGAGCGCGTTCATCTCCGGGTTCAGGCCGAGGCGCACGCGCGAGAACACGACGAGCGGCAGTGTCGTCGAACCGGGCCCCGACAGGAACGCCGACAGCACGAGGTCGTCGATCGACAGCGTAAACGCCAGCAGCCAGCCCGCGATCAGCGCCTGCGAGATCAGCGGCAGCGTGATCGTGAAGAACACCTTCAGCGGCGTCGCGCCCAGATCGAGCGCGGCTTCCTCGAGCGACGGATTGAGCTCGCGCACGCGCGACTGCACGATGATCGCGACGTACGAGATGCACAGCATCACGTGGCCGAGCCAGATCGTGAACATGCCGCGCTCGGCCGGCCAGCCGATCCACTTCGCCAGTTCGATGAACAGCAGCAGCAGCGAGATGCCCTGGATCACCTCGGGGATCACGAGCGGCGCGTTGATCATCCCGCTGAACAGCGCGAAGCCGCAAAAGCGGCCCATCCGCGCGAGCACGAAGCCGGCCCACGTGCCGATGAACACCGACGCGAACGCGGTCAGCACGCCGATCTTCAGCGACAGCCACGCGGCCGTCAGCAGTTCGTCGTCGTCCACGAGCGCCGCGTACCAGCGCAACGAGAAGCCCGACCACACGGTGACGAGCTTCGACTCGTTGAACGAATAGACGATCAGGCTGATGATCGGGATGTACAGGAACGCGAAGCCGGCAAACAGCGCCGCGAACTGCAGGTAGCGATTCGGCTTCATCGACGGCGGCCCTCCTGCTCCTTCGCCTGGAAGTGCTGGAACATCGCCATCGGCACGAGCAGCAGCAGCACCATCGCGCAGGTCACGGCCGACGCCATCGGCCAGTCTGCGTTGTTGAAGAACTCATTCCACATCACGCGACCGATCATCAGCGTGTTCGCGCCGCCGAGCAGCTCCGGAATCACGTACTCGCCGACCGCCGGAATGAACACCAACAGGCAGCCCGCGATGATCCCGTTCCTCGACAGCGGCAGCGTGATCTGCACGAACGCCCGCCACGGCCTGGCGCCCAGGTCGTACGCGGCTTCGAGCAGGCGCAGGTCCATCTTCACGAGGTGCGCGTACAGCGGCATCACGAGGAACGGCAGGTACGAATACACCATCCCGATGTACACCGCGTAATTGGTGCGGTACAGCTCGATCGGCGTATGGGTCAGGCCGATCCACATCAGGAAGTTGTTCAGCAGCCCGTTGTTCTTCAGGATCCCGATCCATGCGTACACGCGGATCAGGAACGACGTCCAGAACGGCAGCATCACGCCCATCATCAGCAGGTTGCGGGTCGCCGGGTTCGAACGCGCGATGTAGTACGCCATCGGATAGCCGATCAGCAGGCACAGCAGCGTCGTGATCGCGGCGACCACCACCGAATTGACGTAGGTCGCGAAATACAGGCTGTCGGTGAGCAGGAACGCGTAGTGCGACAGGTTCAGCGCGATGTGCACCACGCCGTCGGTGTACGACGCGAGCTCCGTGTACGGCGGGATGCCGAGCTGCAGCTCCGCGAAGCTGATCTTCACGACCAGCACGAACGGCACGAGGAAGAACAGCACGAGCCATGTGTACGGCCCCGCGACGACCGCCGAGCCGCCGGTCAGGCTGAAGCGCCGCACGGGCCATGCGAGCAGGGACTTGAGCGTGTTCATGACGTCAGCACCACGCCTGCGGTCGCGCTCCAGCGCACGTAGATCTCGTCGCCGAGCGACGGCGTGTCGAGCTCGGTGATCGCGAGGCTCGACACGTTCGCGATCACCGTCTTGCCCGCGTCGAGCTTCACGTGATACAGCGAATAGCCGCCCATGTACGCGACGTTGGTGATCCTGCCGCGCGCCCAGTTGAACGCGCCTTCGGGCGGCTTGCGCGTGAGCGCGATCCGCTCGGGGCGCACCGACACCGTGACCGGCATCCCGAGCGGGCCCGTGATCCCGTGGCTCACGTACAGCCGGCTCGGCAGCTCCGGGGATTCGATGTACACGTAGTCGGGTTCGTCCTCGACCGTGACGCCGTCGAACAGGTTCGTCGAGCCGATGAACTCGGCCGAGAAGCGGCTGTTCGGATATTCGTAGACTTCGTTCGGCGAGCCGATCTGCACGATCTGCCCTTCGCTCATCACGGCGAGCCGGTTGGCCATCGTCATCGCCTCTTCCTGGTCGTGCGTGACCATGATGCAGGTGACGCCGACCTTCTTCAGGATGTTGACGAGCTCGATCTGCGTGCGCTGGCGGATCTGCTTGTCGAGCGCCGACATCGGCTCGTCGAGCAGCAGCACCTTCGGGCGCTTGACGAGCGAACGCGCGAGCGCGACGCGCTGCTGCTGGCCGCCCGACAGCTGGTGCGGCTTGCGCTTCGCGTACTTGCTCATCTGCACGAGCTCGAGCGCCGCGGCGACGCGCTCCTTCAGCTCGGCCTTCGGCGTGCCTTCCTGCTTCAGGCCGTAGGCGACGTTCGATTCGACCGACATGTGCGGGAACAGCGCATACGACTGGAACATCATGTTCACGGGCCGCTTGTACGGCGGCATCTGCGCGAGGTCCTCGCCGTCGATCAGGATCTTGCCCGAGGTGACCGTCTCGAGGCCCGCGAGCATCCGCAGCAGCGTCGACTTGCCGGAACCCGAGCTGCCGAGCAGCGCGAACAGCTCGCCCTGGCGCACCGTCAGGTTCACGTTGCGCACCACTTCGGTCTCGCCGAATTTCTTGACGGCGTCGACGATCTGGACAAAGTTCTCGGCGCGCACATTCGCGCCGGACGAAGGAACGAAGGACGGCGCGCCCGCAACCGGCGCACCCGACTGGCTATTCATGATGTGCTGCTTCTCTCCTGCGTTTGACGAACAAAGCCCCCGGGGGCACCAGGGGCTTCATGACTGCTGGCTCACTTCGGCTCGCGTCAGCGGCCCGATTTCAGCTCGGTCCACAGACGCGTCTGCAGACGCTGGATTTCAGGCGGCAGCGGCTTGAGCAGGAACAGCGTCTTCACGACGTCGGCCGGCGGGTAGACGGCCGGGTCGTTCGCGACGTCCGGCCGCACGTACTTGCGGGCCTCGGCGTTCGCGCTCGGGTAGTACACGGCGTTCGTGATCGCCGCGTGCACCTTCGGATCCTCGATGTAGTTGATCCACTGCAGCGCGGCGTCCTTGTTCTTCGCGTCCTTCGGGATCGCCATCACGTCGAACCAGACCGGTGCGCCGCCCTTCGGAATGTAGTACTCGACCTTGTACGGCTTCTTCGCTTCGAGCGCGCGATGCTTCGCGATCACGACGTCGCCCGACCAGCCGTATGCGAAGCAGATGTCGCCGCCGACCAGGTCGTTGATGTAGCCCGACGAGTTGAACTGCGTGATGTACGGGCGGATCTTCTTGAGCACTTCCATCGCGGCCTTGTAGTCGGCCGGGTTCGTGCTCATCGGATCCTTGCCGATGTAGTGCAGCGCCGCCGCGAACATCTGGTCCGGCGCGTCGAGCACCGACACGCCGCAGGTCTTCAGCTTCGAGAGGTTTTCCGGCTTGAACAGGATGTCCCAATTGTCGAGCGGGACCTTGCCGAGCGCCTGCTGCGCCTTCGTCAGGTTGTAGGCGAGACCGGTCGTGCCGTATGCCCAGGGCACCGTGTACTTGTTGCCTGGATCGGCACCGGCGACGAGCGCCATCAGTTGCGGATCGAGGTGCTTGAGGTTCGGCAGCTTCGACTTGTCGAGCGGCGTGAAGATGCCGGCCGCGATCTGCTTGCCCGCGTAGTTGCTGGTCGGCACGACGATGTCGTAGCCCGAGCTGCCTGTCAGCAGCTTCGCCTGCAGCGTGTCGTCGCTGTCGTAGTTGTCGTAGCGAACCTTGACGCCCGTCTGCTTCTCGAAGTTCGGGATCGTGTCCTTCGCAATGTAGTCCGACCAGTTATAGATATTGAGCTGCGTATCCTTCGCCGCTGCGGCCGACGCACCCACGCACAGCGCGAGCGCTGCGAACCGGCCCACTACCTTTGCTTTCATCCCGTTCTCCCTCCGGCCGGACCGCGTGTCCGGCTGCCGTCTGCCTCGTCATGGCGGCGCATTCTGGCACGCCGCCCCTCGAAAACCCCGAACGCTACCACCATTCGCGCGCCGTCACAAAAAAATCATGCCCGTGTCGCGCAAACGGAACAGATTCCCGCCGCAAGCCGCCCGGGCGGCCCGCACAGCGGGGCGTTCCGGGGGAATTCTATCGGTTAATCGACGCCTGTCCATCAAGAAAAGAAAGCGGCGGCGAAACCGCGTGCGCACCGGCGGCGATCCGGCATCCGGCCGGCCGCCCGGCCGCCATGCATTAAAATGACGCCCTGACGATTTCACGGCGCAAAACCTCCCGATGGCCTCCAATCTCCACGACCTGCCTGACAGCCCCTGCATCGGCGTCTGCTCGACCCTCTTCGACGAAGTCTGCAAGGGCTGCGGTCGCACGGCCGCCGAAGTATCGAACTGGGTGTTCCTGAGCGACGACGAAAAGCTGGCCGTGTGGGAGCGCATCAAGCGCGAAGGCACTGCGATGCGCTTCCAGTACGACAAGCTGTAAGCCTTCCCGCGTCGGCGCATGCCGACGCGATGCGCCCGCCCGGGCGCCGCGGGCCCGATCACGGGCTGCCCGCTGGCGGGCCTGACCCGGCCCCACCTCACTCCCCCCGCCTCACCACCGCACTCGCTCCGTCGCAATCGACGCGACGCACCCCGTTTCCGTTCCGACTTCCCGCTGCCGACATGCGCCCTGGGCGCAATGACGCCGCGCGTCCTTCGTCACGATCTTCCGTCGCCAACCGGCATGCCCGCGCGCCCGTTCTTCGATATTGTCCGCTCAGATCGAATCCATACCGCTCGATCCTTATCGAAGCTGAAAAATATTACATCTGACATTCGTAACGATCAAAACACCAGCTTCCATCAATAAATCGGATTATTTTCTCGATTAAATGCCATAAATTCCACGGAAATAGCCGTAAAAATCTGTACAAGTACGATTTCAATTCGTAAATCTAATTGATAAATTCCATCCGCTCTCCGGAAATTATGGTGAGCGATTTATCTTCCACCAATCGAAAAAAACCGGATCACCGAATTGAATTCGGAACTCCGGCTAGTTAAAGGAATCCGCTCATATGAAATTCGTTAAGATGACGAACCAAGCGTCGCACCTCGTGATGGCAGGTCTGCTCGCCCTGGGGAGCGCATCGGCGTTCGCCGACTCGTTCGACGTCAAGGTCACCGGGAAGATCAAGCCCGGCGCCTGCACGCCGACGCTCGCCGGCGGCGGCACGTTCGATTACGGACTGATCGGCTCGGCCGAACTCAGTGCGACCACGCCCACGCTGCTCCCGGTCCTGTCGGATTCGATCACGATCACCTGTGATGCAGCCGCCCGCGTCGCACTGACCGCGCAGGACAATCGCGCCGGCACCGGCGCATTTACCGGTAATGTCAATTTCTTCGGCTCGTCCAATTCGATTGCCACGCAATTCGGACTCGGCTCGGCCGGCGGCAAGAATATCGGCGCCTTTGCATTCCGATTCAGAACGAACACGTTCCAGGCGGATGGTGCAGCGGTCGATTCGATTTATTCGAACACCAGCGGCGCCACCTGGGTGACGTCCAACGGGATCGTCAACAACACCGGCGGCTACGAGTCGTGGGCGAAGAAAGGCCAGACCGTCCCGGTCGCGGCGAAGGTCTTCACCGGCACGCTCGACGTGCAGGCCGCGATCGACAGGACGTCGAATCTCGACCTGAGCCAGGAAATCAATCTCGACGGCCTCGCCACCGTGTCGCTCGTGTACCTGTAATTCCGGTACGCGTCTTTCCTCCGATCGCGTCGATTGCCTGACAGGCGTCGACCGCACCGCCGCTTCGCCGAAGCGGCGGTGCGCAGCACGATTACCGCCTAGCCTGCCACCGCCATGAAATTCCCTGCACGCCATACCTTGCGGGCGTCGTTGCTCGCCCCGCTCCTCGGTTGCCTGATCGGTTCGGGCGTCGTACACGCGATGGGCGTCGTGCCCGAGACGTCCGTGGTGATCGTCGACGAAGCCGACGGCGAAGGAACGATCTCGGTCAGGAACACCGACACCCACCCGACGCTCCTGCATACGACGGTCGAGCCCATTCCCGAGGACAAGGCCGAGCGCCTCATCGTGACGCCCCCGATCGCGCGTGTCGAAGGCGGTGCGGTGCAGCTCGTCCGGTTCGTTCTCGCCGGCAACGAGCCGCTCGTCACGCAACGCCTCGCCCGCGTATCGTTCTCCGGCATTCCGCCGAAACGCCAGAACAAAAACGAGATCCAGACGATCATTCGCCAGAACCTGCCGGTGCTGATCCAGCCGCAAGACCTCGCGCGCAACGACAGGCCATGGGAACTGCTGAAGTGGTCGATCGAGGATGGCAAGCTGATCGTGCGCAACGACAGCCGCTATGTGGTGCGTCTCGAACAGAAGGTGCAGTTGCTGCCGTCGGGACAGATCGTGTCGCTGCCGGCCCCCTACGTGCTGGCCGGACAGACCCGCCGGATCGCACTGGCCCACGAGGCCGCGACGCCGGAACGCGTGCGCCTCTTCCCCGCCACCGTCTACGGCTACTCGGTCGATCACTACGACGCAGCGCTTGCCCCCGCTGCGGTCACGCAACGGTAAGCACCGCGTCTTCGATTCCGGATCTGCCATGTCAGGTGCCATTCATGGCCCGCGCGGGCTCTTCGCGCTCGGGCTGTCCGCCATCGCGAGCTGCATGCCGTGCGCCGCCGCCACCAGTCCGGGCCACACCGCGCCCGACACGGTCGAGTTCGACACCGGCGCGCTGCGCGAGCACGGGATCGACGCCACGGCGAGCCGCTATTTCGCGCACGCGCCGCGCTTCATGCCCGGCACGGCTTCCGTTCGGCTGACGGTCAACGGCAAGCGCGCCGGCCGTGCCGATGCGCGATTCGACGACAACGGCAACCTGTGCGCGACGCCCGGCCTGCTGCGCGCAGCCGGCCTCGTCGTGCCCGCCGCGCTCCGGGATGCGGCCGCGGCGACCGCGCGGAGCGCCAGCGCCGACACGCCGCCATGCTACGACTACCGGCGCGCCTATCCGCAGGCGATCGTCACGCTGCGCCCGGCCGACGGCGCCGTCGACTTGGTCGTGCCGCCCGACGCGCTCGACACGGGCCGGCGCACGCCCGATATGTTCGAGCACGGCGGCTTCGCCGGGCTCGTCAACTACGACCTGCTCGCGATGACGACGCGCAACCCGGCCGGCACGTCGCAATACTGGCAAGCCACGACCGAAGCCGGCTTCAACGCGGCGGACTGGATCGTGCGCAGCAGCCAGATCGCCACGGTCGTGGATGGCCATGCCGGCGTCGATCATCAGGCGGCCTACGCCCAGCGCACGTTCGCATCGCGCGGCACGACGCTGCAGGCCGGGCAGATCGTCCCGCGCTCGACGCTGTTCGCGATCGGCCGGACGTTCGGTGTGCAGATGTTTCCGGACGAAGCACTCGCCGTCACGCCCGGCGCGGCCGCACGCGTGACGGGGATCGCCCGCACGCAGGCGCGCGTCGAGGTGCGCCAGCTCGGCGTACTGATCCATGCGTCGCAGTTGCCGCCGGGGCCGTTCACGCTGACCGACCTGCCGCTCGTCAGCGGCAGCGCGGATCTCGACGTGACCGTCGTCGAGGCCACGGGCGACGTGCAGCATTTCATCGTGCCGGGTTCGTCACTGCCCGGTGCCGGGCTCGCCGCCGCGCAAGGGCTGGCGATCGCGGTCGGCCGCCTGCGGAACGACGGATACGCACAAGCCCCGTGGCTCGCGACCGCCACGCGCGGCTGGCAGATCCGACAACGCGCGCGGCTCAACGCCGGCATCCTCATGTCGTCGCCGTTGCAGTCGGGCGCCGCGAGCGTCGAATTCGCACCGCTTGCCGGCGTCGCCGCGGCCGTCGGCGTCGACGTCACCCGCGCCGCCGGTCGCCACGGCGCCCAGACGCGTCTCGCGCTGTCGAGCAACGGCGACACGCCATTGCGCGCCGATGTGTCGTTCGTCCGCCGCACGTCCGGATACCGTGAACTGACCGATGCGGTGCGGTCGATCGACGCATTCACGCCGCCGGCGCGCACCCAGTTCGCGGCGGCGCTCGGCTGGAGCAATCGCACGCTCGGCATGCTGTCGTTCGACTACACGCGGGTCGCGGTGTTCGACGGCCCCGCGATGCGGCGCATCGCCGGCGCATGGACGCGCCCGTTCGGGCGGGGCTCGCTCGCGTTGAACGTGAGCCGGACGTTCGGCACCCGCGGCGCCGTCGGCACCCAGGTTTATGTGAGCGCGACCGTGCCGATCGGCACGCGCAGCGTCAGCGCCTTTGCGAACGTCACCGGCGACGCGGTGCGTTCGGGCGCCCGCTATTCCGACACGTTCGGCCGGACCGGCAGTTACAGCGTCGCGGCCGACTACGACACCGCGATCCGGTCTCCGTCGATCCGCGCGACGGTCAGCGCCACACCGAAGCATGTACGCGCGATCGTCAACGCGGGCCTCTACGGCGCCGATCGCGCCACGCTCGGTGTCAATCTGCGCGGTGCGGTCGCGCTGCTCGATGGCGTCGGCATGCTGTCGCCGTACGAAATCCGCGACACGCTCGCACTCGCCCGCGTCGGCGATCGCGCCGGCATCGAACTCGTCACGCCGTCGGGCCCAGTCTGGACCGATCGCCACGGCCGCGCCGTCATCGCATCGCTGCCCGCGTACGCGCGAACGCTCGTGCGGATCAACACGAAGAGCCTGCCGCGCAATCTCGACCTGAAGAACGGCATACAGACCGTCGAAGCCGGCCGCGGCTCGGTCAGCCGTGTCGAATTTGCCGTCGAGCAAACGCGGCGCGTGCTGCTGACCGTCACGCTGGCGGACGGTGCGCCGCTGCCGGTGCTGTCGACCGTCACCGACGACGACGACCGGTTCGTGACCGTCGCCGGAAGCGAAGGCAGGTTGCTGCTCACGGGCGCCCAACTGACGACGCCGCTGCGCGTCGCCTTGCCGAACGGCACGTACTGCCGCCTGGCGATCGCGTTGCCGGCCACGCCGCCTGCGACGACGCGCTATTACGAGCGGGCCGACGCGCGGTGCGAGTCGTTGCCCGCGTCCGTCGCGCAAGCCGCACAAAAAAAGAGCGGCATGCCGACTGCCATGCCGCCAACCCCAACTCTGTTCTTTTCCGCGCGCGCCTAGAATTTCATCCCGACGCCCACGCCGACGATCAGCGGATCGATGTGCAGTGTGCCGATGCCCTTGTCGCCGAGCGTCGCATCGGTGCTCATCCAGATCTTCTTCACGTCGACGTTCATGAACACCTTCTTCGTGACCTGCACGTCGACGCCGAACTGCAGCGCCGGACCGAAGCTGCTCTTGTTGATCGACACGCCCTCGCCGCCGACATTGAGCCCGTTGTTGTAGAAGTACGTGTAGTTCAGGCCCGCGCCGACGTATGGGCGCACCTTGCCGGCATGGTTGAAGTGGTACTGCAGCAGCAGCGTCGGCGGCAGCACGCCCACGCCGCCGAGATTGCCGAGGCTCGACGTCATCTGGTGCCGCGACGTGCCCAGGATCAGTTCCACGCCCAGGTAGTCGCGGATCATGTACGTGAAGTCGAGCTCCGGCACGATCGCGTTGTTCACGCCGGTGTTGATCGCGCCCAGCGTGTCGCTCGCGCGCTCGTTCGGCTGGATGCTGATCGCGCGCAGCCGGACCAGTACGTCACCCTGGTTGATGCCGTCACCCGACGAAGCCGCGTGCGACAGCGAAGGCAGCGCGGCGAGACTCGCCGCGATCGCGGCAGCGGTGACACAAGTTCGAATCGTTTTATGCATGGTGCTGACCCTCGAAGAATGCATTCCATTCTCCCTGTAGGGTCTTTGAGCCGTCTTGATATCCGTCAAGCCAGCGTAAACATCGGACGGTTTGTCGCAGGCTCCGCCGCGCGGCCCGTCAGCAGCAGATCGAGCAGATCGCGTACGCTGCGGATCGCGTTGCCGAACGGCAGCGCTTCACGGCCGCGGAAGAACAGGCCGTTCGCGATGTCGCCGCGCAGCGCGGCCGCGAGCCGCGTGTCGATGCAGAAATGGCCGAACTTCTCGATGCCGTCGCGCAGCCCGCAGACGCTCAGGCATTCGAGCGCGGTCGGGCAGCGCTGCCGGAACGCGCCGAGCTTGTCGCGAATGCGCGTTTCGTTGCGCAGGTAGCGATCGAGCCAGGGTGTCTTCACCGCGCGCGCCGGCAGCCCCGTCACGCTGACGAATTCGACGATGTCATCGGGCAGCGCATCGGCCAGCACGCGCTTGAAGTTCGGATGCGCATCGCCCTCCTCCGTCACCGCGAATGGTGTGCCCACCTGCACGCCGTTCGCGCCGGCCGCGAGCGCCGCGCGCACCGTGTCGTGACTGTTGATCCCGCCCGCGACGATCAGCGGGATCGTGTCGCGCGCGAGGCCGAGCGACGCCATCACCTGCACGGTCTCGTCGAGCACGCGCGCGAAATCGAAGCGCGCATCGTGCATGTCGTCGATCTGCGTGACGCCGAGATGGCCGCCCGCATGCGCAGGATGCTCGATCACGATCGCATCGGGCAGCCGCCCCTTCTTCATCCACTTCTTCAGCACCAGCGCGATGCCGCGGCTGTCCGACAGGATCGGGATCAGCGCGATGTCGTGACCCTGCGTGAGGTCGGGCAGATCGAGCGGCAGGCCGGCGCCCATCACGATCGCGTCCGCGCCCTCGTCGCACGCGACGCGCACGTAGTCCGCATGCGCGCTCACCGCCTTCATCACATTGACCGCGATCATCCCGCGCCCTTCGCTGAAGGTTTTCGCGAGGCGAATCTCGCGCGCGAGCGCGTCGAGGTTCGCGGCTTCGAGCGTCGGGCGATCGGGATTCGCGCGGCAGCGCGCGAGCAGGTCCGCATGGTGGTGACGCAGGTCGATGCTGGCGATCGTGCCGAGCGCGCCTTCGCGCGCGACGCTGCCGGCGAGGCGGTGCGCGGAAACGCCGACGCCCATGCCGCCCTGCACCACGGGCAGCAACGTGCGGCCGCGAATCTTGAGCGGCGGGAAGGAAGTGCGTGCGGTCATCTGAACCTCGTCGAGACAAACGAAAATCGGAAACGCGATGATCGACGATCCACCGGCGCGCACCTTGACGGCCGTCAATAAAAAACGGCACGCGAGCGTGCCGTTTCGGGTCATGCGGGGTAAAACGCTCAGGCCGGATTCGCCGGCTTGAGCTGCATCGACTTGTACTCGAGATACTCTTCGAGCCCGTACACGCCGTTCTCGCGGCCGTGTCCCGACTGCTTGTAGCCGCCGAACGGCGCGGCGCCGTTCCACATGCCGCCGTTGATGTCGACCTGACCCGTGCGGATGCGGCGCGCGACGCGCATCGCGCGTTCGTCGCTGCCCGCCCACACCGCGCCGCCGAGTCCGTACGGCGAATCGTTCGCGATGCGCACCGCTTCGTCTTCGTCGCGATACGTGATGATCGACAGCACCGGCCCGAAGATCTCCTCCTGCGCGATCGTCGATTTCGGATCGACGCGGCCGAACACCGTCGGCTTCACGAAGAAGCCCTTCGCGAGCCCTTCCGGCAGGCCCGTGCCGCCCGTCACGAGTTCCGCGCCATCGTCGATCCCGCGCTGGATATACGCTTGCACGCGCTGCTGCTGAGCGGCCGACGCGAGCGCGCCGAGACGCGTCGCTTCCTGACGCGGATCGCCCGCGACATACGCTTCGGCCGCCTTCTTCGCGATCTCGCGCGCCTCGTCGTAGCGCGCCTCCGGCACCAGCATCCGCGTGTGCGCCGAACAGGTCTGGCCTGCGTTCAGATAGCACGCGTTGACCGTGCCCTTCACCGCCGTCGCAAAATCGGCATCGTCGAGGATCACCGACGCCGACTTGCCGCCCAGCTCGAGCGCGACGCGCTTCACGCCCGCGGCCGCGAGTTCGGCCACGCGCTTGCCGGCACGCGTCGAACCGGTGAATGAGACCATGTCGACGTCCGGATCGGTCGCCAGCACCTCCCCGACGACCGGGCCATAACCGCACACGAGGTTGAACACGCCCGGCGGCAGGCCCGCTTCGTGAATCGCTTCGGCGAGCATGAACGCATTGAGCGGCGCGACTTCAGACGGCTTCAGGACGACCGTGCAGCCGGCCGCGAGTGCCGGTGCGACCTTCAGCGTGACCTGGTTGAGCGGATAGTTCCACGGCGTGATCGCCGCGACGACGCCGACCGGCTCGCGCACGACCAGCGAGTTGCCGACCGTCGCCTCGAATTCGAACGATTCGGCGAGCTTCGCGTACGCCTTCCAGTTGTAGATCGGGCCGCCGACCTGGATCGCCCGCGACAGCTTGATCGGCATCCCGACTTCGCCGGTGATCGACTGCGCGAGTTCCTCGCTGCGCGCCTGCAAGCGTTCGACGATCTTGCGCAGGTAGCCCGCGCGCGTCGCGGCCGGCGTCGCGGCCCATGCGTCGAATGCCGCGCGCGCCGCGCGGATCGCATCCTGCGCATCCGACGCGACGCCTTCGGGAATCCGGCCGATCACGGCCTCGGTACCCGAGTCGATCACGTCGATCGTGCCCGTTCCGGCCGGTTTGCGCCATGCGCCGTCGATGTAGAACTGGTCGTAGATTTTCATCGCTTCCTGTCTCCCGGAAAACGGCCATTCTAACGAGTGTGGCGCGGCACGGCGATGACGTCGAGCGGCCTCAAGCGCGGACGGACGGTGCGCCGCACACCCGCTTCCCGCGGCTGCGGCATCCACGCCACGCGGGTTCACGACGTGGTCCGCATCGTGCTATGTTTTTAGTATCGGCGCCGGCCGTTGCAGGCCGCGCCACCCGGAATCGATGCCTTTCGCGAGCGCTGCCATGACCGACGCATCCCGTACCCTCGGTTCGCAAGATCGCCTGGAGCTGCTGTGCTGGCTCACCTGCGGCAATCTCGGCGCGTTTTACCTGAATGAATCCTGGCCGGACGCGTCTTTCCAGGTGCAGGCCGCGCACCGCTGGCTCGACCGCCATCACCGGCAGGCCGACTGGCTCGCGATCGCGAAGCTGGCCGCGCTGGCGCAGGACATCGCCAAGCGGCACGCCGGCTTCGTTGAAGCGTCATGGGCGCGCGACGCGGTCGAGGAAATCGTCGATACCGACGATCTCGACTACCGGGCGAAACTCGTGCAATGGGTCTACGAAGACTGCTGCAAGGCGCTCGCCGACAAGCGGCTGGCCGACTGACCGCTCACGCATGCGCGCGCGCCGGCTTGCGCCATCACGCTATCGGCAGCCGCTGCGTCGACTTCAACTGCCGCAGCGACAGGTTCGAGCGGATGCTCAGCACGCCCGGCAATCTGCGCAGCACCCTTTCGACGAAATGACTGTAGTCGTCAAGGTCGGCCGCCACCACCTGCAGCAGGAAATCCGCTTCGCCTGTCGTGTTGTCGCATGCAAGCACGTTGGGGCTCGCCTGGATCAGACGCTCGAACTCGGCCGTCACCTCCTCGCTGTGCTGCGTGCAGACGATCTGCACGAACGCCATCACGCCGAGCCCGAGCTTTCGACGGTCGAGCCGCGCGTGATAGCCCGCGATCAACCCCGCTTCCTCCAGCCGCCTGAGCCGGCGCCAGCAGGATGTCTCGCTCAGCGAGAACGCTTCGGCGAGCCGCGCATTCGATACGCGCCCGTCCTGCTGGAGCATGTCGAGCATGCCGCGATCGATCCTGTCCAGTTGTTCCATGAAAGCTCCTTGCGGCATTCGCCCGATCCTCGCAAGGCTATCTCAAGACTACGCGTTTCTCAATCGCAAAATGAAAGATAAATCCGCTTTCGTCCGGCTATATTGAAAGACTCATTCGATCCAGGAGGAGATAGTGAAAGCAGTCGTTTATGAAGCGTTCGGCGCAGCGCCGCGGTTGATGAATGTCGACGATCCGACGCCGGCACCCGACGGCGTCGTGATCGAAGTGAAGGCGACAGGCGTGTGCCGCAGCGACTGGCACGGCTGGATGGGGCACGACCCGGACATCGTGCTGCCGCATGTGCCGGGGCACGAACTCGCCGGCGTCGTGGTCGCGGCGGGCGCGGCGGTCACGCGCTGGAAGGCTGGCGACCGCGTGACGGTGCCGTTCGTCGGCGGCTGCGGGCACTGCCCGGAATGCCACTCGGGCAACCAGCAGGTATGCGAGCAACAGTTTCAGCCCGGCTTCACGCACTGGGGCTCGTTCGCCCAGTTCGTCGGCATCCATCACGCGGACCTGAACCTCGTGCGGCTGCCCGACGCGCTCGATTTCCCGACCGCGGCGAGCCTCGGATGCCGCTTCGTGACGTCATTTCGCGCGGTGGTCGACCAGGGGCGCACGTCGGCCGGCCAGTGGGTCGCCGTGCACGGCTGCGGAGGCGTCGGTCTGTCGGCGATCATGATCGCGAATGCGATCGGGGCGAATGTCGTGGCGATCGACATTTCGGACCAGGCGCTCGCGCTCGCGCGATCGGTCGGCGCAGCGGCGACCGTCAATGCGTCGCAAGCCGCTGACGTTGTCGATGCGGTGAAGGAGATCACGCGCGGCGGCGCACACGTGTCGCTCGATGCGCTCGGCCATCCGACCACCTGCTTCAACTCGATCAGCAATCTGCGCCGCCGCGGCAAGCATGTGCAGGTCGGGCTGATGCTCGGCGAGCACGCGACGCCGGCCGTGCCGATGAGCAAGGTCATCGCGCACGAACTGGAGATTCTCGGCAGCCACGGGATGCAGGCGCATCGTTACGACGCGATGCTCGACATGGTGCACGCCGGCACGCTCGCGCCGAACCGGTTGATCGGCAAGGAAATCAGTCTCGGCCAGTCGATTGATGCGCTGATGAACATGAACCGGTTCGAAGGCGCCGGCGTGACGGTCGTGACGGATTTTTCGGGCTGACGGCGGCGGGCTGATAGCGCGGGCGGTGGCGGCAGTCGGCTCCTGCCGCCGCGCGCGCTGGTGCCCGAGTCGCCGCCGCCGGCCTGCTTCAGCACATCGCCAAGCTGCGCGTGCACGACCGAAACCGGCGCCAGTCGCCGCGAGCGCCCGCCCCGATACGAAAAAGCCCGCCAGGCTTCCACCTGGCGGGCTTCCGGTACATCAGGCCGGGCATGACCGCCCGAACACTTACTCCTGCCCCTGACTCGTCAGGAACTCCTCGTAATTGCCGCCGAAGTCGAACAGTGTGCCGTCCGTGCGCACTTCGATGATCCGGTTCGCCAGCCCGCTCACGAACTCGCGGTCGTGCGACACGAAGATCAGCGTGCCTTCGAACTGCTCGAGCGCGATCTGCAGCGACTCGATCGACTCCATGTCCATGTGGTTGGTCGGCTCGTCCATCAGCAGCACGTTGTGGCGGCCGAGCATCAGCTTGCCCCAGATCATGCGGCCCTTCTCGCCGCCCGACAGCACCTTCACCGACTTCTTGATGTCGTCCGACGAAAACAGCAGGCGGCCCAGCGTGCCGCGCACCATCGTCTCGTCATCGCCGTCCTTGCGGTACTGGTCGATCCAGTCCATCAGCGTGATGTCGTTCGGGAACTCCTCGTACGTATCCTGCGGCATGTAGCCGACATTCGCGTTCTCGGACCACTTCACCGTCCCGTGATCGAGCGGAAGCGCGCCGAGCAGCGAACGCAGCAGCGTCGTCTTCCCCGCGCCGTTCTCGCCGATGATCGCGATGCGCTCGCCCGGCTGCACCGACAGGTTGAAGTTCTGGAAGATCGTGCGCTCGTACTTCTTCGTGATGTCTTCGGCGACCACCGCGACGTTGTGCAGCTTCTTCTCGAACTCGAAGCGGATGAACGGGTTCTGGCGCGACGACGGCTTGAATTCCTCGATCTTGATCTTGTCGATCTGCTTCGCGCGGCTCGTTGCCTGGCGAGCCTTCGACTTGTTCGCCGAGAAGCGGCGCACGAAGTCCTGCAGCTCGGCCACGCGTTCCTTCGCCCGCGTGTTCGCCGCAGCCTGGCGCTCGCGCGCCTGTGCCGATGCGAGCATGTAGTCGTCGTAGTTGCCCGGCCAGACCTTCAGCGTGCCGAAGTCCATGTCGGCCATGTGCGTGCACACCGAGTTCAGGAAGTGACGATCGTGCGAGATGATGATCATCGTCGAGTTGTACTCGTTGAGCGTTTGCTCGAGCCAACGGATCGAGTTGATGTCGAGGTTGTTGGTCGGCTCGTCGAGCAGCAGCACATCCGGCTTCGAGAACAGCGCCTGCGCGAGCAGCACGCGCAGCTTCCAGCCCGGCGCGACGTCGGCCATCGTGCCGGTGTGGAACTTCTCCTCGATGCCGATGCCGAGCAGCAGCGCGCCCGCGCGCGCCTCGGCGTCGTAGCCGCCGTATTCGGCGAACTTGCCTTCGAGCTCGGCCGCGTGCATGTAGTCGTCGTCGGTGGCTTCCGGGTTCGCGTAGATCGCGTCGCGCTCGGTCATCGCGGCCCACATCTCGGTGTGACCCATCATCACGACGTCGAGCACGCGCACGTCTTCATACGCGAACTGGTCCTGGCGCAGCTTGCCGAGACGCACGTTCGGCTCCAGCGCGACGTTGCCGCCGCTCGGCTCGAGGTCGCCGCCGAGGATCTTCATGAAGGTCGACTTGCCACAGCCGTTCGCGCCGATCAGACCATAGCGGTTGCCCTCGCCGAATTTGACCGAGATATTCTCGAACAAGGGCTTCGGCCCGAATTGCATCGTGATGTTGGCAGTAGAAAGCACGGCAGGTCCCGTAAGAGAGAAATCGACGGAAAACCGTGTATTTTAGCAGGTGTCGGAGAAACTGCCGACCGCACCGCTGCGGCCCCCGTGATACGGCCGTTGCCCGGTGCCGGGCTGCCCCGTCAACACGACGGCAGACGCACCCTCGCCGTCACACCGGAACCCCGCATGCCAACCAGCCAGCTTCGCGAACAACTCGTCGGCGCATGGCGCCTCGTTTCCTACGAAATCCGCCCGCGCGACGGCGGCACCATCACCTACCCGCTCGGCCGCGACGCGCGCGGCTGGATCCTGTACACGCCGGACGGCTACATGTCCGCGCAGTTGATGGCGCCCGGCCGGCCCCCTTATGCGGACGGCGACCTGCAGGGCGGCAGCGCCGAGGAACGCGCCGCCGCGGCGCACGGCTACATCGCGTATTCGGGCCCCTTTAACGTCGACGACAACGGCACGCTGACCCATGAAATGGACGTGAGCCTGTATCCAAACTGGATCGGCAACGTCCAGCAGCGCGTTGTCAGTATCGACGGCGACCGGCTGCAACTCGGCACCGCCGGGCCCGTCGTCATCAGCGGCCGGCAGGTTGACGCGGTACTCGTGTGGGTGCGCGCCCGCCGCTGAGCAGCGGCTGCTGGAGACACGGCGCGACGGTGACGGGACCAGACGGAGCGACCATGCCCGGCGTGGCAACGAGCGCGGCCGGCCAGCGCGCAGCCGTGCCGCATGCCGCACCGCCGTCGCGGGTCACTTGCCGGCTTTCGCCGCTTCTTTCTGCGCCGCCTTGGCCTTCATCTGCCCGAACAGCTGCGAACACGGCACGTCGCGGTTATTGCTCGGCGCGATCAGCGGAATCAGCGCCGCGAACGGGTTGATCAGCCCGAGCCCGACCATCGCGCCGGCGCGCAGCGCGAGCGCGCCCGCCTCGACGCCGACCTTCGGGTTCTTGAACGTGCCCTTCGCGTACAGCGGCGAGCGCAGCGAGAAGACCCGGAAACCCTTCGTGTGCGGATGGATCTTCAGGTCGACCGATTCGTCGCGCAGGTTGATCGGGCCGTCGACGTTGATCAGCGCGTCGTCCGTATCGAGCGCGAAGACTTTCGGGTCGAGCATGCCGTCATTCGCGACGAAATCGAACGCCGCGCAATTGATCTTCACGTCGCGGGTGCCGAACAGCTTCTCGTAGACGACGTTCGCGACGTTCAGGCCCGCCGCCTCCATCAGCAGGAGGCTGATGCGGCCGTCCGTGATGAGCGCCTTCACTTCGCCGGTCGACGTCGCGGCGAGCGCGGCCGGCGAGTTGCCGGTCGCCGACAGCGACGCGTCGCCGTTGATCTCGCCGAGCGCGGTCTGCATCACCTTCTGCGTCGGGAACAGCTGCTTGAGCTTCAGGTGACGCGCGCTCAGCGTGAAGCGGCCCTTGAGCGGCGTGCGGCTGCCGTCGAGATGCGCATTCGTCGCGAGCGTGCCGCCGGCGACGCCGAATTGCAGCGGCTCGAGCGTCAGCACGCCGTCCTGCAGCAGGATGTGCGTGTACAGGTTGGTGATCGGCAACTGCGGGCTCTTGATCAGCTTGCGACCGGTGAATTTCACGTCCGCGTCGATCGCGCTCCAGCGCTCGGTGCGGAACGCCGCGACCGGCAGCACGCGGTCCGGCGGCTGGCGCGTCGTGTCGCCGCGCTTCGCCTTGCTCGCGGCCGAGTCGGCGCCGATCACCGGCGCGAGGTCGGAGAACTGCAGCAGGTTCGACACGACTTCGCCCGACAGCTTCGGCCGCGGCTTGCGCTGCGCCCAGGTGAGCGTGCCGTGCAGATCACTGCCGCCGACGCGGCCGTTGAAGTTCTCGTAGCGGAACGTGCTCGTGGGCGGATTGAAGTTGCCGATCAGCCGCCCTTCGGTCGCATACGGCGGCGTGTCGGGCAGCGTGATGCCGGTGAGCTGGTAGAGGTGCGACATCGACGTGCCCTGCAGCCACAGCCGCAAGTTCAGCGCCGCGAGATGCCTCGGATCGGTCAGCGTGCCGACGAGCGCGAGCCGCGTATCGCCGGCCTTCACGTCGGCCTGCAGCGGGAACGGCTGCGTCGCGTTCTCGACCGCCAGCACGCCGCCCACCTTGCCGGTACCGCTGATCGGCACGTTCTTGTAGCGGCCGTCGACCTTGAGGCCGAACGCATACGTCGGCTCCGACGGCTTCGCGGGCACCGCGGCGCCGGATGCACCGCTCGCGCCGGATGCCGGCACGGCCGTCGATGCTGACGAGACCGGCTTGGCTGCGGAAGCGGACGCCGCCACCGACGCGGCCACGGGCGCCGACGCCGCGCTCGCGCCCCGCGCAGCGGATGCACCCGACGCAGCGGACGCGGCCTCCGCATTCGCCTTTGCGGCCATTTGTGCGGCCCCCTGCTTGCCGACATGCTGTGCCGACGCCGCGCGCGACGTCTGTTCCTGCTCCTTCAGCACGTCGCCGATCGGAATCGGATGGCCGAGCGTATCAACCGCGATCGTGAGATCGGCCTTGGTGATCGCGTCGCGATAGACGATGGTCCCTTTCGCGAACCCGAAGCTGTCGAGCCGCAGGTTCCACCGCGACGGCTGTCCCGATTGCTTGAACTCGAAGGTCCACGTGTTGCGCCCATCGGCGAGCCGCTCGAGGTCGACTGCGGGATTGACGACGTCGATCGACGGAATGACGATCTGGTGCGTGAGGAGCGGGAGAATCGCGAGATCGAAGTGGGCGGCGTCGAGCGTGGCGAACTTCGGGCCCTTCGCCCAGTCCGGGTTGCCGATCTCGAGCTGCGTGGCGGAGAAACGCGGCCAGGGCACCCAGGCGCGCCAGCCGGTCTCGCCTTGCGGGCGTCGCCAGTCGACCCTGAGATCGCCGTTGATCGCAAACGAACGGCCAAGTGCGGTACTCACATGTTCGTTGACCCACGGTTTCGCGCGGTTCCAATCGAACGTGAAAATAAAGACGCCGGTGGCCGCGATGATCAGTGCGACGATACCGACGGTCCATGCAGCCGACTTGCCGATGGCTCGGGCTAGCGTCATGGCGGTTCCGTTGTTGTTCTGCAGAGTTTGCGCGCCATGTCGGGCCCCTCGCGTGAGTGAATGGAACACGACACCGGCGGCTTTCAATCGGTATTATGGCGCACGCTGCGGCAACGCTTCGGCGCCATTAACGCTTTTTTTCATTTGTGACATGACAGCCCCCACCGGTCTCATCGATGCGCAACAGATCACGCGCCGCGACGCCAGCAGCGGCAAGACATTGCTGACGCCGACCGACTTCAACCTCGCCGCGGGATCGCGAATTGCTATCACCGGAGCGTCGGGTTCCGGCAAGAGCGTGCTGCTGCGCGCACTCGCGTTGCTCGATCCGCTCGACGGCGGTCACATCCTGTGGCGCGGCAAGCGCATCCGGCGCGGCGCGATTCCGGGCTACCGGCGCCGTGTCGCGTACGTGCGCCAGCGGCCCGCGCAGATGGACGGTACCGTCGAAGCGCAATTGCGCTACCCGTACTCGCTCGCGATCTATCGCGACGCGACGTTCGACCGTGCGCGCGCCGAAGCGCTCGCGGCGCGTGCCGGCCGCGGCGCCGGCTTTCTCGACAAGCGTGCGAGCGAACTGTCGGGCGGCGAAGCGCAGATCGCCGCGCTGCTGCGCGTGCTGCAGCTCGATCCCGACGTGCTGCTGCTCGACGAGCCGACGTCCGCGCTCGATCCCGACTCGACGCGCGCGATCGAAGCGCTCGTCGGCGCCTGGTTCGACGCGGCATCCGACGCGCGCGCGTACATGTGGATCTCGCACGATCCGGCGCAGGTCGCACGGATCGGCACGACGCGGCTCGTGATGCAGGCCGGCGTGCTGCACGCCGCGCGCGCGATGCAGGCGGCGCAATGAGCCCGTCACTGCAGGACCTGAGTCTCGTCGACGTCGGCATCGCCGCCGCGCTCGTCGCGGTCAACGGCGCGATCTCGGCCGCGCTGTCGCTCGGCCTCGGGCGCAAGCTCGCGCTCGCCGCCGTGCGCACCGTCGTGCAGCTGCTCGCGATCGGCTACGTGCTCGGCTGGGTGTTCGGCCACCCGCACTGGAGCGTCGTGCTGCCGATCACCGCGCTGATGACGTTGATCGCCGGCTTGGCGGGCGCCGGTCGCGGCAAGCATGCGTATCGCGGACAACGCGTCGACAGCATCGCATCGATCTGGTTCAGCAGCTGGTTCGTCGCGGCGATCGGCCTGTTCGTCGTGATCCGCATTCATCCGTGGTACGCGCCGCAATATGCGATCCCGATCCTCGGGATGATCCTCGGCAATACGCTGACGGGCGTGTCGCTCGGCGTCGAACGGATGATGGAGGAACTGACCGCGCGGCGCGACCGCGTCGAGACCGCACTCGCGCTCGGCGCAACGCGCTGGGAAGCCGCGCAGGACGCCGCGCGCCAGGCCGTGCGCGCGGGCATGCTGCCCACGCTCAACCAGATGGCCGTGGTCGGCGTCGTGAGCCTGCCGGGGATGATGACGGGCCAGGTGCTGGCCGGCCAGTCGCCGCTGCAGGCCGTGCGCTACCAGATCGTGATCATGTTCCTGATCGCCGCGGCGTCCGCGCTCGGTACCGTCGGCGCGGTGCTGATGACGTATCGCCGGCTATTCTCGGCCGACCACCGCTTTCTCGCGTCGCGGCTCGAGGAGCGCACGCAGTGACGCGCGAATGCCGCCACGCACGCGGCCTTCGCGCGGCGGGCGGTCAGCGGGCAGCGCGGCGTTTCCCGAGGGCCTGACGCAACGCGGCCGTCACGTCGGCGTCGGGCGCCAGCCCGTCGACCGACGCGACGAGCCGCACCGCCCGCGGCGTCGTCACATAGGCCTGCGCACCGACATAACCGCCGCTGCCGGCCGAGCGCGTCGTGACGACGAGCGCCTGCGGCGCACGTGCGCCGAGATCGGCCGTGAACGCATCGGCGACGTTGCCGTCACGCGCATGCAGCACGCCCGTCACGTAGTCGTCCGTATCGAAGCCGGGCGCCGTATGCGCGGTCGAATACACGCGCACCGCATAGCTGCCCGCCGAGCACGGTTCGAGCACGCCGCTCGACACGACGGCGGTCTGCTGTCGTGACGGCAGCTCGACTTTTTTCACGAAGCTGCAATCGTCGGCCGCCTGCGCATGGGCGGCGACGAACGCAGCGGCCGACAGCAGCGCGCGCATGTGATGTTTCATGGAAATGTCGTTCGGGGAAGGAGGTGGCGGATGCCGCGAGGATAGCGTGACACCCGCATGGCGTCACGCACGCCCGGCTCGACGAAGTCGAACTTCACACGATGAAAAGCCCGAAGCCGCGCGCCACGAAACCGTCACGCGCGGCTCTGCAACGCACCGCGATTGGTTGCGCGCGCACCGGACGCCGCCGGCCCGCGCGCAGCACTCAGCGCTTGATCGACACCGTCACCCTGGTGCCGTCGCTCATCGTGACGGACTTCGAACCGCCATTGGTCGAAATCGACACCCACTTGACCTGGCTCACCGACACGACGTCCGGGCATTGCAGCGACTTGCCGCCCGCGCTCGCGTTGCGCGTGCCTTTCGGCGCGGCCGCCTGGAAGCTCATCTGCACGTTCGCGATCCCCTTCGCGTCGACCGACGGCGCGAGCCGCACCTGGGTCTGGCGCACCATCGCGCCGTTCGCGTCGCGCGGCAGGTTGTCGGCGTTCGGGCAACCGTCCGGCATCGCGACCGCGCCACTCGGCGGCACCGACTTCCAGTTGAAGTCGTCCGTTTCGCCCGAGCGGATCTTGCGGGTCTCCTGCGTATTGCCGAAGGTCTTCGAGTCGACCTTGACGGTGTATTCGAGCTGCCCTGTCCCGCCGCCCTTCAGGCTGCCCTTGACCGGCGGCGCCGCGAATACGCTCGCGCTGACGCACGCCGCCGCGAACACGGCCGACCACGATGCGGCGACTGACAAGCTGCGTTGGCTCATGCTGACCTCCTTGTAATGCGGCGGCACGCGCGTGCCGCGCGGTTTTCGATGCATGATGCGTTGCCAGTCTACCGCCAAGCGGCATGCAATGCGCCGCAAACGCATCGGGTGTTACCCCGCTTGCGTTCGCGACGCAGCGCCCCTCTTACGCGCGACGCCGGCTCAGAAGCCGCTCAGCACCAGCTTGCCGATCGCGCGGCCGGCCTCGAGCAACTGGTGCGCGCGCCGCACGTTCGCCGCGTTGATCGTGCCGAGCTGTTCGCCGACGGTCGTGCGCAGCGTGCCGCCGTCGACGAGCCGGGCGACCTCGCTCAGGATCTTGTGCTGCTCGATCATGTCCGGCGTCTCGAACATCGCGCGCGTGAACATGAATTCCCAGTGAAACGCCGCGCTCTTCGCCTTCAGCAGTTCGACCGGCACCGGCTTGCCGTTCTCGACGATCGTGCAAATGCCGCCCTGCGGCCGGATGACTTCCGCCGCGGCCGGGAAATGACGGTCCGTGTCGTTGAAGATCAGCACGTAGTCGACCTCCGGATGGCCGATGTCACGCAACTGCGCGGGCAGGTCGCCGAAATGATCGACCACGTCGTCCGCGCCGAGCGAGCGCACCCATTCGGCCGACGCCGGACGCGACGCGGTCGCGATCACGCGCAGCTTGGCGAGCGTCTTCGCAAGCTGGATCGCGATCGACCCCACCCCGCCCGCGCCGCCGATGATCAGCACCGACTTGCCCGCGTCCGCGCCCTGCGGCGACACGCGCAGCCGGTCGAACAGCGCCTCCCACGCGGTCAGCGCGGTGAGCGGCAATGCGGCCGACGCCGCGAAATCGAGCGTACGCGGTTTGCGTGCGGCGATCCGCTCGTCGACCGCGTGGAATTCGCTGTTCGCGCCGGGGCGCGTGATGCTGCCCGCGTAGAACACCTCGTCGCCGGGCCGAAACAGCGTGACCTCGGCGCCGACCGCGACAACCGTGCCGGCCGCATCCCAGCCGAGCACGCGCGGCACCGCCTCGACCTGCGCCTTCGGCGCGCGCACCTTGGTGTCGACCGGGTTCACGGAAATCGCCTCGACCTTCACGAGCAGGTCGCGCGGGCCCGGCACCGGTTGCGGCAGTTCTACGTCGAGCAGCGCCTGCGGGTCGTCGATCGGCAGGTAACGGGTCAATCCAACGGCTTTCATCACGAAACTCCTTCAGGGAAATCGGGTGGGCCGCGGCGCAGCCCCATGCATGCCATCGTAGGCTGCCCGATCCTTCGAGAAAACCGCTATATTTCCTGAAACATTTTCAGGAATTTCAGAACAATGAGGTCCGATCCAATTCCGACCCCGGATAAGCCGCTCGACCTGCTCGACGTCGGTCTGTTCGTGCGCGCCGCGCTGCTCGCGAACGTGACGGCGGCCGGACGCGAGTTCGGCGTGTCGGCCGCGGTCGCAAGCGCGCGCATCGCGCAGCTCGAACGCCAGCTCGGCGCGCGATTGCTGCACCGCACCACCCGCCGCATCAGCCTCACGCAGGACGGCGAAGTCTTCATGGCCCGGGCCGAGGCGCTGCTGTCGGCCGCCGACGCCGCGCGGGCGTCGGTCGGCCACGGCCGCAGCGAGCCGTATGGACGGCTGAAAGTGTCGATGTCGTCGTCGTTCGGCCGCCAGCACGTCGCGCCCGTGATTCCCGCGTTCCTGCGCCGCTACCCGTCCGTGTCGCTGGACCTGCGGCTCTCCGATGAGATCGTCGATCTCGTCGACGACGGCTACGACGTCGCGATCCGCCTCGGCGCGCTGAAGGATTCGACGCTGGTCGCGCGCAAGCTCGCCGCGAACCGGCGCGTGCTGTGCTGCTCGCCCGCGTATCTCGCCGAACACGGGACGCCGCGCCATCCGGCCGACCTCACGCAACACGAATGCGTGATCCTCGGCGACCAGCGCGACTGGTCGTTCGTCACGCCGCAGGGTCCGCTCACCGTGCGGGTCGGCGGCCGGCTCGTCGCGAGCAACGGCGAGGCGATCCGCGAAGCGCTCGTCGACGGCTTCGGCATCGCGATCAAGTCGACCTGGGACGTCGGCCCGCTGCTCGCGAACGGCACGCTCGTCACCGTGCTCGACGACTACGCGTTCGCGCACGACGTCGCGATCTGGGCCGTCTATCCGAGCCGCGCGCACGTGCCGCTGAAGACGCTTGCGTTCATCGCGTTCCTGGCCGAACACTTCGGCGATCCGCCTTACTGGGATCGCGCGGACGAACGCTGAACGCCATCCCGTGAGCAGCGCTGGCGGCGGGGCTGGCCGGCCATCCGCGGCGATCCGGCCGCGAGCGGATACCAACCGGCTACAATGGCGCGTCCGCGGCGCAGCGGCCCGACGCCGGACAGGGCCCGCGTTCGCAGGCGGTCGCATGCCGGCCGCGCACGCGTTTCATTCGCTTTCAATCATTCCGCCATGACCCACAACCTCGTCATCCAGAGTCTCGCGCCGCTGTCGGACGCGCATCACAAACCGCTGCTCGCGCTGTCGCGCGGCGCCCGCATCGTGCAGACCCACGATCACGCGCTGCGCATCGAAAACGCGAACCCCGCGCAGCGTCTCGACATCGACGCGTACTGCGGCACGCATGCGCTCGACTTCGGCTTCGTCGAAGCCGGCCGCACGCTCGGCGACTTCGGGCTCGCCGTGATGGACATGGATTCGACGCTGATCACGATCGAATGCATCGACGAGATCGCCGATTTCTGCGGGCTGAAGACGCAGGTCGCGGAGATCACCGAGGCGGCGATGCGCGGCGAGATCCGCGACTTCAACGAAAGCCTCACGCGCCGCGTCGCGCTGCTCGCGGGGCTCGACGCGCAGGCGCTCGAGCGCGTGTACGAGGAGCGGCTGCAGTTGTCGCCCGGCGCGGAGACGATGCTCGCCGGCGTGAAGGCCGCGGGCCTGAAGACGCTGCTCGTGTCGGGCGGCTTCACGTTCTTCACCGAGCGCCTTAAGGCACGTCTCGGCATCGACTACGCGCATGCGAACACGCTCGAGATCGTCGACGGCAAGCTGACCGGCAAGGTGCTCGGCGAGATCGTCAACGCGGACGTGAAGGCGCGCCTGCTGCGCGAGACCTGTGCATCGCTCGGCATCGAGCCGAGCCGCGCGATTGCAATGGGCGATGGGTCGAACGACATGAAGATGATGGCCGAAGCCGGGCTGTCGATCGCGTTCCACGCGAAGCCCGTCGTGCGCGGTGCGGCCACCGTCGCATTCGACCATGTCGGCCTCGACGGGCTGCTGCGGCTGTTCTGAGCCGCGCAAGCCGCCCATGAAAAACGCCGGCGCGATGTTGCATCGCGCCGGCGTTGTGTTTTTTCGCTGCGGTTTCGTTATCAGCCGAGCGTAGCCTGCATCGCGCGCTCGATGTCCGCGCGCAGGTCGGCTTCGTCCTCGAGACCGACGTAGAAGCGCACCAGCGTGCCGCGATGCGGCCAGTCCGCACGCATCGACGCCACGTCGTAAGGCATCGCGAGGCTGCACGCGCCGCCCCAGCTCCAGCCGATCGCGAACAGTTCGAGCGCCTCGACGAAACGATCGATCTGCGCGCTGCTGTAGCGTTCGTCGAATATCACCGAGAACAGCCCGCCCGCGCCGGTGAAGTCGCGCACGAACGACGCGTGTCCCGGGCAATCAGCCAACTGCGGATGCAGCACGGCCGCGATTTCCGGCCGCGCCTTCAGCCACTGCGCGAGCGCGAGCGCGCTCTTGCTGTGCGCATCGAAGCGCACCTGCATGCTCGGCAGGCTGCGCAGCACGAGCGAGCAATCGTCGACCGAAACGCCGATCCCGCAGCGCATCCGCGCGAGCTTCAGTTGCGCGTGCAGTTCGGCGTTCGCGGTGATCGTCGCGCCCATCAGCACGTCGCTGCCGCCCGATTGATACTTGGTCAGCGCCTGCACCGAGATGTCGACGCCATGCTCGAACGGCTTGAACGCGAGCCCGGCCGAATACGTGTTGTCGATCGCGGTGACGATGCCGCGCGCCTGCGCGACCGTCGTGATCGCGCGCACGTCGGGCACTTCCATCGTCACCGAGCCCGGCGCCTCGATCCAGATCAACCGCGTGTTCGGCTGGATCAGGTCGGCAATCCCGGCGCCGACGAGCGGATCGTAGAAGCGTGCGGTGATACCGAAATCCTTCGCGAGCCAGTTGCCGAAATCGGCGTTCGGCCCGTAGACGTTGTGCGGGATCAGCACGTCGTCGCCCGCCTTCACGACCCCGAAATAGACGTTCATGATCGCCGCGAGGCCCGACGGCTGCAGCAGCGCATGCGTGCCGCCCTCGATGTCGGCCAGCCGCTGCGCGAGCGCGAGCGACGTCGGGGTCGCGTGCAGGCCGTAGCGCCACTGGTTGTCGTTGTGCCAGACCAGCGCGCGCATCGTCGCGAGATCGGGGAACACGACCGTCGATGCACGTGCAACCGGCGGCACGAACGAACGGAAGCCTTCCGGAATGACGTCGTCGGGTTGAACGATGCGGGTCTGGAGTGCGCGCTTCGGAGTGGATGCAGTCATGGCAGGAGGCCGGGGGAAAGGCCGTTCGGTTGCGGAATGTGTCGCTAGATTAGCCAAATTCGGCGCGGTTGGCCCGGTACAATGCGCGCCGCACGCACCGAGCCAGCGCGCTCAGTCGTCGGTGCGCAAGTTGACGATGCTGCCGACCGTCTCGATTTCCTGCACGCGGCCCTCGCGTACCTGCAGCGCCGCGCGCTTGCCCGGCGCCGCGCGCAGCACGACCGGTTGCGGATCCGATTCGTCCGAGTTCATGCGGTCGGCCTTCAGCTCGCCCGTCGAATCGAAGCGCCCGATCCACACGCCCGTGATGTTCGTGCCGTCGTTCGATTCCTCGATTTCGAGCGTGTCGCCGTCGCGATCGCCGGCGAGCAGGATCACCTCACCCGTGTCCGTGAACTGGTATTCGCCGTGCACGCCTTCCTCGTCCGTCTTCGGGCCGAGATGCGCGACGATCGGCCGGTCGCCGAGCGTGCCTTCGTAGCGCGGCAGGCGGGCGAATTCCGGGTTCGGCCGCAGCGGCCGTACGGGCGCCGCTTCATCCTGCTGCGCGCCCGGCGCGACGGCCTGGGCCGCGACCACGCCAGGCACCGCGAGGCCCGCCGCCAGCGCGCCGGCGATCACCAGCGCCCGTTGCCATTCCAGATATCGACCCACCTTGTGTTGCTCCCTTGCTTCAGATTCGCTCGAAAAACGCGGCAATGAGTTGCTCGCCGCCGATGCAGACCGTCACGAGCGTTTAGTCACCGCCGATGCGGGACGCGTGCCGCCCGCCCCCGTTCAGGTCGCCCGTCATCCGAAGGTTCGAATGAGCGCGTCGCATGGCCGGCGTGCGCGATCCGCGTCAGCCCTGCATCAGGCGTTCCACCGCATCGCGGTGCGGAATCGGCGCGACCGCGCCGTAGCCCGTCGTCGACAGCGCCGCCGCCGCGTTCGCATAACGCGCGGCCGCGAACGGATCGTCGCCCGCGACGATCCGCGCGACGAACGCGCCGCCGAAGCAGTCGCCCGCGCCCGTCGCATCGACGGCCTCGACCGCGAAGCCCGGCACCACGCGCCGTTCGTTCGGGGTCGCGACATACGCGCCTTCCTTGCCGAGCTTCAGCGCGACGACCCGCGGCCCGTGTTCGAGCATCGCATCGACGATCGCATCGCGATCGTTCGCGCCCGTGAGCGCCGTGACATCGTCCCAGCTCGGCAGGCAGATGTCCGTCTGGCGCAGCGCCTCCCGCATCACCGCACGGGCGCGCGGTAGCGGCCACAGCTTCAGGCGCAGGTTCGTGTCGAAGCTGACCTGCGCGCCGTTGCTGCGTGCATGGTCGATCGCCGCGAACGCGGCGTCGCACGCGGCCGCGCTGATCGCGAGGCTGATGCCCGACAGGTGCACGGCCTTCGCCGCGGCCAGCGCGTCGAGCGGCAGGTCGGCCACCGTGTAGCGGCTCGCCGCGGAGCCCGCGCGCAGATAGTCGAACTGGTGGCCGTCGGCGCCGTGCGTGACGAAATACACGCCGGTGGGCGCCGTGCGGTCGATCCGCACGTAGGTCGTGTCGACATGCTCCGCAGCCCACATGCCGGTCAGCAAGCGGCCGAACGGATCGTCACCGATCGCCGACACGAAGCCCGTCGACGCGCCCTGGCGCGCCGCGGCGATGCAGAAGTTCGACGTGTCGCCGCCGAAGCCCTGCAGGAACTCAGGACGGCCCGGCTGCGACTGGTTGAATTCGATCATCGCCTCGCCGAGCGCGAGGATCTGCGGAAATGCGGCGGTCATCGCTTAAACCTCGCCCCACAGGTCGTGGCCGTCCGCGCCCGTGATCTTCACCGACACGAAATCGCCGACCTTGTAGCGCTTCGACGCCTTCGTCGCCGGCTCGACATAAACGACGCCGTCGATCTCCGGCGCATCCGCCGCCGTGCGGCCGATGCCGCCTTCTGCGCTGACTTCGTCGATCAGCACCTTGAGGGTCTTGCCGACCTTGCGCTGGATGCGCTGCGCCGACACTTCCTCGGCGACTTCCATGAAGCGCGCGCGGCGCGCTTCGCGAACGTCGTCCGGCAGCGCGCCGTCCAGTTCGTTCGCGGTCGCGCCTTCGACTGGCGAATACGCAAAGCAGCCGACGCGATCGAGTTCCGCCTCGCGAATGAAGTCGAGCAGCGTTTCGAACTGCTCTTCCGTCTCGCCGGGGAAGCCGGCGATGAACGTGCTGCGGATCGTCAGGTCCGGGCAGATCTCGCGCCACTTCTGCACGCGCTCGAGCACCTTCTCCGCGTTGGCCGGGCGCTTCATGCGCTTCAGCACTTCCGGATGCGCGTGCTGGAACGGCACGTCGAGATACGGCAGCACGTGGCCCTTGAACGGGCCTTCGGCCATCAGCGGAATGACTTCGTCGACGCTCGGATACGGATACACGTAGTGCAGGCGCACCCATGCGCCGTACTGCGCGGCGAGTTCGCCGAGCGCGGCGACGAGGTCGGTCATGCGCGTCTTGATCGGCTTGCCGTTCCAGAAGCCCGTGCGGTACTTCACGTCGACGCCGTACGCGCTCGTGTCCTGCGAGATCACGAGCAGTTCCTTCACACCCGACTTGAACAGGTTCTCCGCCTCGAGCATCACTTCGGCGACCGGACGCGACACGAGATCGCCGCGCATCGACGGGATGATGCAGAACGTGCAGCGGTGGTTGCAGCCTTCGGAGATCTTCAGGTATGCGTAGTGGCGCGGCGTGAGCTTGATGCCGGCGGCCGGCACGAGATCGACGAACGGGTCGTGCGGCTTCGGCAGGTGCGAATGCACGGCCTGCATCACTTCGCCCACCGCGTGCGGGCCGGTGACGGCGAGCACCTTCGGGTGGACTTCCTCGATGAGGTTCGAGCCGCTGGCGCTCGACTTCGCGCCGAGGCAGCCGGTGACGATCACCTTGCCGTTCTCGGTCAGCGCTTCGCCGATCGCATCGAGGCTTTCCTGCACGGCTTCGTCGATGAAACCGCAGGTGTTGACGACAACGAGGTCGGCGCCGTCGTACGTGCCGGAGATTTCATAACCTTCGGCGCGCAACTGCGTGATGATTTGTTCGGAGTCGACGAGCGCTTTCGGGCAGCCGAGGGATACGAACCCTACTTTGGGGGATTGGGACATCTGGAATGTGGGGGCGTGGCAGCAAAAGCGTGAGTTTACAGCTATTTATGGGTCAGCGAGGCAAAACCGGCGGTCGCGACGCCGCGGATGGCGCCCCCAATATGCCGCGCACGCGATCGCAGCGGGCCGCCACGGACTGTTGATCCTGCCCTTTCACGCCAGCGGCGATGAAGCGACCGATACGATCATCGCTGGCCACCGCGCGACAATCGCTCCGAAACCACCCCTCCGCCATGCGAAAATCCCGACATCCGCTCTCTTCACTTACCCAACGGGGTTCGCATGACCACGCACATCACGATCGAATTCACCGAGCACGCCACCGAAGCCATCGATGAGCAGACCAGCACCAGCTTTTCCTATGACCAGGGCGCCCATGTGCCGCAACCCGGCGACTTCGTCGAGCTCGAGAATTCGCGGCAGACGTTTCTCGTGATCGGTCGCGTGTTTTCGCTGAAGGCCAACTACAGCGCCGTCAAGCTCGTGCTGGACCTGCCTCCGCACGACGACGAGCCGGGTTTCCCGGCACTCTGAAACCATCCGGTCCGGTAACGTCGGCGTTGCCGCGGGCAATCGCAGGCGTGCGGACCGCCTTGCGCGAAAACGCCCCGCAACGGGAGCGTAAGCAAGCCCGCCGAAGCGGGCTTCCGCGAATCCTGTCCGGCGCTCACGGAAACCGGGACGCTTGTTCCGCGCGTTGATCCGGCGGCGCTGGCTGCCCACCAGCATGTCGCGAATGGCGGCGTCAGGCGCGGCCTTCAGCGCGCCGCCATAGCTCAAGCGCGTGCCGTCAGGCGCGACATGTCCCGGTTGTATTTCGCTGCTTGTTGGATTCGATCGACCGGACGACGGTCATGCCCGCCGCACGCGAGGGCACGGGCATTCAGTGCCGACGATCAAGAACGACCGTCGGCGACATCTCGCGGCAGTGGGCCACCAATCGTCGTCGCGCCCGAGCACACAATCGGCCGCATTACACCGCCGCACGCCGCGGCACCGGCCGTCCGGCGGCTTGCGCCGCGGCGGCCGGCTGCCGCGCAAGCGTTACTTCTTCTCCGGCTCCGTCGCGCCCGGTTGCTTGAACGGGAACGTGCTGAACATCGACTTCGCCTGGTTCTGCATCTGCTCCTGCATCTGCACGAACATGTTCTTCGACTGCTCGATGTAGCTCGTCATCATCCCTTGCATCATCGGCGCCTGCATGTTCATGAACTGCGACCAGACTTCCGGATTCATCGCGTTGCCTTCGTACAGGTTCTTCGACTGATCGGTAAGCTTGTTCTGGATGTCGATGAACGCCTGGATGTTCTTTTCCAGGTACGTGCCCATCATGCCCTGCATCGCATGACCGTAGAAACGGATGATCTGCGACAGCATCGACGACGAGAACATCGGCACGCCGCCACTCTCCTCCTCGAGGATGATCTGCAGCAGGATGCTGCGCGTCAGGTCTTCGTTGGATTTCGCATCGACGACCTTGAAGTCCTCTTGTTCCAGCACGAGTTGCTTGACGTCGGTCAGCGTGATGTACGTGCTCGTCTCGGTATCGTAGAGCCGGCGGTTCGGGTACTTCTTGATGAGCCGCTCGGCCGTTTTCTTTGTAGTAGTCATGTAACGCCTTTGAGTGCAGCGTAGCGCAAGTGACAAATCCCCGCCTCCCGAATCCGGGAAGCGGGGGCTTTCGGAAACGCCAGGCTGCGCGGCCAACCGGGCCCGAGCAGCCGGACGTTCAGCCCATGTGCAGGCCGCCGTTCAGCGAGAAGTCGGCGCCCGTCGAGAAACCGGATTCGTTCGACGCGAGCCACGCGACGATCGAACCGATTTCCTCCGGTGCGCCAAGACGACGCACCGGGATCGTCGCGACGATCTTCTCGAGCACGTCCGGACGGATCGCCTTCACCATGTCGGTGCCGATGTAGCCGGGCGAAACTGTGTTGACGGTCACGCCCTTCGTTGCGACTTCCTGCGCGAGCGACATCGTGAAACCGTGGATGCCGGCCTTCGCGGTCGAGTAGTTCGTCTGGCCGAATTGCCCCTTCTGGCCGTTCACCGACGAAATGTTGATGATCCGGCCCCAGCCGCGCTCGACCATGCCGTCGATCACCTGCTTCGTCACGTTGAACAGGCTCGTCAGGTTGGTGTCGATCACGGCCGTCCAGTCTTCGTGCGTCATCTTGCGGAACACGACGTCGCGCGTGATGCCCGCATTGTTGACCAGCACGTCGATCTCGCCGACTTCAGCCTTGACCTTGTCGAACGCTGCCTTGGTCGAGTCCCAGTCGCCGACGTTGCCTTCCGACGCAATGAAATCGTAGCCGAGCGCCTTCTGGTCCTCGATCCATTTCACACGGCGCGGCGAGTTCGGGCCGCAACCCGCGACCACCTTGAAGCCGTCTTTCAACAGACGCTGGCAGATGCTGGTGCCGATGCCGCCCATCCCGCCCGTTACGTACGCAATTCGCTGTGACATGAATCTCACTCCATTTTTTGGTTTCGAGAGCCGCCGGAGGCCCCTCTGACTTCACGTGGCGCCGGTCGAAGCCGCAATCGACCGGCGCACGGATTGGTTTGGCGTTGACGGACGGCCGGTTACGGACGTTCGACCGCGAGTGCGACACCCATCCCGCCGCCGATGCACAGCGACGCCAGACCGCGCTTCGCGTCGCGCTTGACCATCTCGTGCAGCAGCGTCACCAGGATCCGGCAGCCCGACGCGCCGATCGGGTGACCGATCGCGATCGCCCCGCCGTTCACGTTCACCTTCGACGTGTCCCAGCCCATCTGCTTGTGCACCGCCAGCGCCTGCGCCGCGAATGCCTCGTTGATTTCCATCAGGTCCAGGTCGCCCGGCGTCCAGCCCGCACGCTCCAGGCAGCGGCGCGATGCCGGCACCGGACCCATGCCCATCACGCTCGGATCCACGCCCGCATTCGCGTACGCCTTGATCCGCGCCAGCGGCGTCAAGCCCAGCGCCGCCGCCTTCTGCGCCGACATCACCAGCACCGCCGCCGCGCCGTCGTTCAGACCCGACGCGTTCGCCGCCGTCACCGTGCCTTCCTTCGCGAACGCCGGCTTCAGACCCGCCAGCGATTCCGCCGTCACGCCGTGACGCACGAACTCGTCGGTCGCGAACTGCAGCGGCTCGCCCTTGCGCTGCGGAATCGACACCGGCACGATCTCGTCGTTGAAGCGGCCGGCCTTCTGCGCGGCTTCCGCCTTGTTCTGCGACAGCGCCGCGAACGCGTCCTGCTCGTCGCGCGTGATCCCGTATTCCTTCGCGACGTTCTCCGCCGTGATGCCCATGTGGTACTGGTTGTACACGTCCCACAGGCCGTCGACGATCATCGTGTCGACCAGCTTCGCGTCACCCATCCGGAACCCGTCGCGCGAGCCCGGCAGCACGTGCGGCGCCGCGCTCATGTTTTCCTGGCCGCCCGCGATCACGATCTCCGCGTCGCCCGCCGCGATCGCGTTCGCCGCCAGCATCACGGCCTTCAGGCCCGAGCCGCACACCTTGTTGATCGTCATGCCCGGCACCGCGCTCGGCAGGCCGGCCTTGATCAGCGACTGACGCGCCGGGTTCTGCCCCGAGCCTGCCGCCAGCACCTGACCCATGATCACTTCGCTCACCTGCTCGGGCTTCACGCCCGAGCGCTCCAGCACCGCGCGAATCACCGTCGCGCCCAGTTCCGGTGCCGCGATCTTCGCGAGCGAGCCGCCGAATTTGCCGACCGCGGTCCGCGCGGCCGATACGATCACTACGTCCGTCATTTCCCTTTCCTCCAGGCCCGCACGACACGGCGCATCGCTGCCGGCCCTGTTAAAAAAACTGCGGTGCACCGGACAGCGTGCGCTGCTGTCCGGCTTTCGTCAATCGCGCTGCAACACGTAACGGCCCGGTGCCGGCTCGATCACCGGGAACTGCGCGGAACCGGGTTGGGCGGGCGGCGCCACCTTGCGGCCGCCGTACTGGTCGAGCCACTCGACCCACGTCGTCCACCAGCTGCCCGGCTGCTCGGTCGCCCCGGCAAGCCAGTCGTCCGCGGATTCGGGCAGGTCGCCGTCGTTGACCCAGAAGCTGCGCTTCTTCTTCGCCGGCGGATTGATCACGCCCGCGATATGACCCGACGCGCCCAGCACGAACTTCAGCGGCCCCGTCAGGATCGACGTCGACGCGTAGGCCGTCTGCCACGGCACGATGTGATCCTCGCGCGACCCGTAGATGAAGGTCGGCACGTCGATGCGCGACAGGTCGACGGATTCGCCGCACACGGTCAGCGCGCCCGGCACGCGGAGCTTGTTCTCGAGATAGGTATTGCGCAGGTACCACGCGTACATCGGACCGGGCAGGCTCGTCGAGTCGCTGTTCCAGTACAGCAGGTCGAACGCCGCGGGCGTGCGGCCCTTCAGGTAGTTGTCGACGACGTAGTTCCACACGAGGTCGTTCGGCCGCAGGAACGAGAACGTGTTCGCGAACTCGACGCCGCGCATCAGCCCCGGCGCCGCGCCGTTCTTGCCGCCGATGGTCTGCTCGCGCATCTGCACGTGCGCCTCGTCGACGAACACGTCGAGGATGCCGGTGTCGGTGAAGTCGAGCATCGCGGTCAGCAGCGTCATCGACGCGGCCGGATGTTCGCCGCGCGCGGCGAGCACCGCCAGCGCGGTCGCGAGCATCGTGCCGCCGACGCAAAAGCCGAGCGTGTTGATCTGCTCGCGGCCGCTGACCTGCTGCACCGCGTCGATCGCGGCGAGCAGCCCTTCGTTCATGTAGTCGTCCCACGTCTTGTGCGCGACCGACGCATCGGCGTTGCGCCACGACACGAGGAACACCTGATGGCCGCTCGACAGCGCATGCGCGACGAGCGAATTCTCGGGCTGCAGGTCGAGGATGTAGAACTTGTTGATGCACGGCGGCACGATCAGCAGCGGCCGCTCGAACACCTTGTCCGTCTTCGGCGAGTACTGGATCAGCTGGATCAGGTCGTTCTCGTAGACGACCGCGCCTTCGGTACACCCAAGGTTCTTGCCGACCACGAATTGCGATTCGTCGGTCTGCGAAATCTTGCCGCGCTGCATGTCGCCGAGCAGGTTCATCATCCCCTGCCGCAGGCTTTCGCCCTGCGTCTCGAGGATCGACTTCTGTGCATCGGGATTGAGCGCAAGGAAGTTGCTCGGCGCGGCGGCGGCCGTCCATTGCTGGACGGAGAAACGAATGCGTTCGCGCGTCTTCGGATCGGTCTCGAGCGCGTCGGCCAGTTCCTGCAGGTAGCGCGCATTGAGCAGATACCACGCCGCCGCGAACGCATGCGCGGGCGAGGCCTTCCACGCATCCGAGCTGAAGCGGCGGTCCTTCAGCTCGGGCGACTCGAGCTTCGCGGCGGCTGCCTGCTGCATCAGCGTCACGCAGTCGCGCGCATAGTCGGCCTGCAACTTCTGGAGCCGTTCGGGCGAGATCGCGGCCGCCGGCAGCTTCAGCCCCGCGAACGGCGATGCCAGGCCGCCGAAGCTGCTCAGATCGGGCATCGACGGCATCTGGAACGGAACCGAGGTCGGGAACTGGAATGCGGCGAACGGGTTCGCGGTGGTCGCCGCCGTTGCGGCGCGTGCCGGATCGGCGAAACCACGCCAGGCGTTCAGCCATGCTTCGAACATCTGCTGCATCGGCTGGACCGCCTGGCCGAATCCGGCGCTGCTTGCGGAAGTGCCCGCCTGAGCGGACGTCGACGAATTTTTCGATGCTGTCATTACCTGCCTTACCGGTGATTCGTGAGCGTCAATCGTGAAATCCTGCTCG
Organism: Burkholderia sp. Tr-862; assembly: GCF_011753085.1. NCBI lineage: Bacteria > Pseudomonadati > Pseudomonadota > Betaproteobacteria > Burkholderiales > Burkholderiaceae > Burkholderia > Burkholderia sp. Tr-862. Next base: position 16,036 of record NZ_VWWG01000031.1, on the reverse strand, counting down.
CGCGCGGCGTGCCGGTGCGAGCCGGGCCGTCATGCTCTGGAGAGGCGTCTCCAGATTCTGCCGCAGTGCGGTACTTTTATCATTATCGTTTTCCCCATGTGAAGCCCTGCGTCAAACCACCGAACATTTCTGCTCGGAGATAATCCGCGCGCAACAGGCGGGACAAGGCTTCCGGCGAACCATAAAATATTTTGGTTGACTTGACTTCGGGATTATTCATTCGGTTGTCCATGCAACGCCGCATTGCCGCGTCAATATCGAGATAACTCGATTTTGCAGCGCAACAAACCACGCGCGCAAGCGCGCGGTCAGTCGTCAATCGGCCAGCCAGATCGCCGCCGCCATGCGGCCGGTCACGCGGTCGCGCCGATATGAATAGAAGCGCGCTTGTTCGGTGACCGTGCAGGCGGACCCGCCGCTCACGTGCCCAACACCTGCACGCGCGAGGCGCAGGCGCGCGAGCGCATGGAGGTCGGCGAGGAACTTGCCGGGCGCGCCGTCGATCGCGACGAACGCTTGCCCCGTCTCATCATGCTCCGACTGCGCAGCCGTGTCGAGAAACGCGTCGCGCACGTCGGCGCCGACTTCGAACGCCTGCGGGCCGATCGCGGGCCCGAGGTACGCATGGACTTCATCCGTCGCGCCGCCGGCAAGCGCCGCGACGCGGGCCGCGGTCTGTTCAACGATGCCGGCCGCGAGCCCGCGCCAGCCTGCGTGCGCGGCGCCGACCGCCCGGCCCTGCGCGTCGCACAGCAGCACCGGCAGGCAATCCGCGACCATCACGACACAGACCGCGCCCGCGCGGTCCGTCACGCTCGCGTCGGCCTGCACGGGCGCCGCGGCGCCCGGCGCGGCCCCGATCACCTCGTCTGCGCGCACGATCCGCGCGCCGTGAACCTGCTCGAGCCAGGCCGCGCGCGACTGGCCGGCCAGCGCGAGCAAGCGCGCGCGATTCGCGGCGACATGGGCCGGATCGTCACCGGTATGCAAGCCGAGATTCATCCCGCCCGGCAACTCGGCGCCGTCCCGCCAGCGCCCGTAAGGACCTTCGCTCACACCGCCGTCGCGGGTCGTGATCAGCGCGCGAACGCGCGGTGACACCTGCCAGTCGGGCTGTACGCAGTCCTGCCACGTCAACGGCGCCAGGTTCGTCATCGGCACTCACTCCTCCTCGTCGTCCGGATCCGACTCGTCATCGAAATCCTCGTCGTGATCCTGATATTCGCCGGCGAAATCGTCATCGTCGTAGACGCCGTCTTCATCGTCGAATTCCTCGTCGGCCTGCCCGAAACCGAGCGCCGCGATAAGCGCGTTCATGTCGTCCGGCAACGGGCAGCGCCACTGCATCGTCTTGCCCGTGAGCGGATGCACGAGGCCGAGCCGCCATGCGTGCAGCGCCTGCCGCGCGAACCCGTCGGGCAGCGGCGCGACCGAGCGCTTGCCGCGCGCGCGCCCGTACACCGGATCGCCGAGCAGCGGATGCCCGATATGCGCGCAGTGCACGCGGATCTGGTGCGTGCGGCCGGTTTCGAGGTCGCACTGGATCGCGGACACCGGCTGACGTTGCCACAGGCATGTGTCAACCGTGCGGAAATGGGTGCGCGCGGGCTTGCCCGACGCACCGGTGACGACGGCCATGCGCGTGCGCTCGCGCGGGTCGCGGCCGATCGGCGCGTCGATCGTGCCGTCTTCGGGCATCGTGCCCCAGACGAGCGCGAAATAGCGGCGCTTCACCGTGCGCGCCTGCAACTGGCGCACGAGGTCGGTCTGCGCGGCAAGCGTGCGCGCGACCACCATCAGGCCGGACGTTTCCTTGTCGAGCCGGTGCACGATCCCGGCACGCGGCAGGCCGGCCGCGGCGTCGCCGTAGCGATGCAGCAGCCCGTTGAGAATCGTGCCGCTCCAGTTGCCGGCGGCGGGGTGGACGACGACGCCGGCCGGCTTGTTGATGACGAGGAGCGCATCGTCCTCGTAGATCACGTCGAGCGGCACCGGCTCCGGCGTGAACGCCAGCTGCTCCGGCAGCAGGTCGGGCACGAGCTCGATCCTGGCGCCGAGCGGCACCGGCTGGCGGATCTTCGCCGGCGCGCCGTCGATCAGCACGCGCTGCGCCTCGATCCAGCTCTGCAGGCGGCTGCGGGAGAATTCGGGGAATAGCTGGGCAAGCGCCTTGTCGAGGCGTTCGCCCGCGAGCGACAGCGGCACTTCGACGACGCGCGGCGTCTCATCGGCCGCCGCGGACGGCACGACAGGCGGTTGCATCGCGCCTGCAGCCAGGCCGTCATCGGGAGAATCCCCCGATGCAGCGTCGGCGGGCCGATCGCTTGGGCTATAATCTTCGCGATTTGACTTGCCCCGCGGGGCATTCTGCGAACTTGAACGGGTCATTTAGACTGGGTCACCGAGACTTGAAGCTAGGACATGCGAGCATGATGAATTCGACCAAACGTACGGCCAAAACCGTCGCCGCCCGAGCTGCGGCGGTAGCGGCCGCGGCCCTCATCGCCGGCTGCCACGGCTTACCGCAGAAGCAGGACGAGACGGCTACCTGGTCGAACAACAAATTATACTCAGAGGCCCAGGACGCGCTGTCTGGCGGCGACTGGGGCAAGTGCGCGAAATATTTCGAATCGCTGCAAGGCCGCGATCCGTTCGGTCATTTCGCGCAACAGGCGCAGATCAACGTCGCGTACTGCAACTGGAAGGACAACGAAGCGGCGGCCGCCGACCAGGCCGTCGACCGCTTCATCCAGCTGCACCCGGATCACCCGGATATCCCGTACGCGTACTACCTGAAGGGGATGATCCACTTCAACGACGATCTCGGCCTGTTCGGCCGCTTCTCCGGCCAGGACATGAGCGAGCGCGATCCGCAGGCACTGCGTGAATCGTACGATGCGTTCAAGGTCGTCGTCGACCGCTACCCGAAGAGCAAGTATGCGCCCGACGCCGCGGCGCGGATGCGCTACATCGTCAACGCGCTCGCGTCGCACGAAGTACACGCGGCCGACTACTACTATCGGCGCGGCGCCTACGTCGCGGCAATCAACCGCGCGCAGCTCGCGATCAAGGACTACAAGGGCGCGCCGGCGATCGAGGACGCGCTGCACATCATGATCCTGTCGTACGGCAAGCTGAACCAGCCGCAACTCGCAGAAGACACGAAGCGCGTGCTCGCGGGGACCTTCCCGGACAGCCCGTACATCACCGGCCACTCGCGCCCCGGCACGAAGAAGTCGTGGTGGCAGTTCTGAGCGACGCCCGCTGTACAAAAAAACCCGGCCATCGAGCCGGGTTTTTTATTGGCGCCGCCCGTAGCAGGCGGCGGTGCGTCACGCGCGCTTTTTCGCGCGATGTTCGTCGAAGAAGTCCTGCACGACCGCGATCTCGCGCGTGCGCTTGAACGGCGGCAGGCTCTGCCAGATCCGGCGACCGTACGGCTTGTCGACCAGCCGCGTGTCGCAGATCATCAGCACGCCGCGATCCGTCTCCGCGCGAATCAGGCGGCCCGCACCCTGCTTCAGCGTGATCACGGCCTGCGGCAGCTGGTGAACCGCGAACGGGCTCAAACCCTTCTTGGTCAGCGCATCGAGTCGCGCGGCCAGCACCGGATCGTCGGGCGGCGCGAACGGCAGCTTGTCGATCACGACGAGCGATAGCGCGTCGCCACGCACGTCGACGCCTTCCCAGAAGCTCTGGCTGCCGACGAGAATCGCATTGCCGTACGAACGGAAGCGGTCGAGCAGCTCGGTGCGGCTGGCATCGCCCTGCACCAGCAGCGGCGTATTCCAGCCGCGCGACTCGATCACGTCGCGCAGCTTCGACGCGATCCGGTCGACCGCGCGCAGCGTCGTGCACAGCATGAAGACACCGCCGCCCGACGCCTCGATCGCCGGCAGCGCGGCATCGAATACGGCGTCGGTAAACGCCGGCGACGACGGCTGCGGCAGGTTGCGCGGCACGTACAGCAGGCCCTGCGTCTGATAGTCGAACGGGCTCGCGAGCGTCATCGAGCGCCGCGAGCTGAGGCCCATCTGGGCCGCGTAGTGCGTGAAGTCGCCGCGCACCGACAGCGTCGCCGACGTGAAGACCCACGCGCGCGGCACGCCGGCGCGCTGCTTCGCGAAGATCGGCGCGACCGACAACGGCGTCTCGTGCAGCTGGACGGTATGCGCGAACACTTCGACCCAGCGCACCTTCTCGTTCGGGTCGTCGGCAGCCGCCTTGTCGCCGGCTGCCGCGGCATCGGCCTGCGCGGCCGCTTGCGCCGCCCCGGGCGCGACCCAGCCCGCGAGCAGGTCCTGCAGCTCGCGCGCACGCCGCAGGCACGCACCGAGCGATTCCGCCCGCTCGGCCTGGCTCGCGAGCGCCGATGCGAGCGCATCGAGCGCCGCTTCGAGCGCGTCGAGCGCGCCGAACATCGGGTGATCATCGCCCAGTTGCGCGAGCGACATGCGCACGATCTGGTCATTCGCGAATGCGAGGCGCAGGTCGCGCGCCGCGCGCTCCAGATCGCCGCCGAGCTTCACCCACTCGACCGCATCGCGCGCATGGCTCAGGCCTTCGGCGACCGTGTCGCGTGCGAGTTCGAGGATCTGCGTGGTCGACAGCGTCTCGCCGAAGAACAGCGTCGCCGTCTCCGGCAGCTGGTGCGCTTCGTCGAAGATCACCGTGTTCGCGTTCGGCAGCAGCTCGGCCATCCCGGTGTCGCGCAGCATGATGTCCGCGAAGAACAGGTGATGATTGACGACGACGACGTCGGCCTGCTGCGCCTCGCGCCGCGCCTGCATCACGAAGCACTCCTTGTAATGCGGGCACTCCTGGCCGAGGCAGTTGTCGCGCGTGGACGTGACCATCGACCACACCGGCGCCGTCTCCGGCACGCTCGCGAGCTCGGCCTTGTCGCCGCTTTTCGTGATCTTCGCGAACCGGACGATTTCCTGCAGGTATGCGGTGTCCTGTCGCGACGGCAGGCGGCCGTTGTCGGCCGTGCGCTGCAGATAGTAATGGCACAGGTAGTTCGAGCGGCCCTTGAGCATCGCGACCGTCACCGGCACCGCGAGCGCGTTGCGCACGGTCGGGATGTCGCGCTGGAACAGCTGATCCTGCAGGTGCTTCGTGCCGGTCGACACGATCACCTTGCCGCCCCACAGCATCGCGGGCACCAGGTACGCATAGGTCTTGCCGGTACCGGTGCCGGCCTCGACGATCAGCGTGTTGTCGCCGGCGTCGCTGTCGGTGTCGGCCGCCGCACCGTCCACGGCGGATTCGGCCGCCTTGTCGCCTTCGCCGAGGCGGCGCGCCGGCCGCTTGCGGGTTTCGAAGATTTCCGGTTCGGGCAGACGGCGCGCGGACGCCTCCATCGCGGACGCGACCGCACGCGCCATCTCGATCTGCGACAGACGCGGATGATAGCCGTCGAGCGCGCGCGCAAGCAGTCCGCCTTCACCGAAGATCGTGTCGAGTTCGTCGACGCGCTTGCGGCTCAGCTCGAAGGTGCCTTCGGGCGCACGAACGCGCCCGGCAGACGACGCGTCACGCCGGGCATCGGGGTTGGCTTCAAGCGGTGAATTCAAGGCAAGCGTTCCTGTGTCCAGCGCCCAGGCGGCGCCGGCGCTTGCCAGGCCGCGCTCAGGCGCGCTTATCCGGTTCCAGCTGCGATTGCAGCAAAATGATTTTGTCCTTGGCCGCCAGCTTTTCCTTCTTCAGCCGGTGCAGCGTAATGTCGTCGATGTCGGAGTGTCCTTCCTTCAGCTCGATCTCTCGAGCGAGCTGCTGGTGCTGCTCCTGCAATGCTGCCAAACGGTTGTGCAATTCCTGCTGCTGTTCCGTGGGACGGTTTTGCATATGCGCCTCCTCATCGAAAGCAGCGCGCCGACTGGCGTGCCGGCACGCACGAGACTGGTCCGGATCAATCCAATACGTTACTGCCCCTGCTGTTGCTGCTGCTTGGCCTTTTGGGCCGCTTCCTGCTGACGCCTCTCGACATCGGCCTTGTGCTGGGCGGCTTCCTTCTGCTTCTGCTCGTAGCGCGTGGCGTTGTCCGCCCGCTCCTGCGCCTTCTGCGCAGCCTGCTGGTGCGCCTGGTCGAGCTTGCGCTGGAAGTCGGCCTGCTTCTGGTCGTATGCCCGCTTGCTCGCGGCGTGCTGCGGCCCTTCCGCGCCGCGCTGCGCCTGCTTCACTGCATTCTGCTCCTGCTTGTCGCGGAATGCAGCCGCGTTCGCCGCGTCGTTCGCTGCACGCTGCGGCGCTTCCGCCGCATTCTGCGCCTGCTTCAGCGCCTGCTGCTGGTCGCGCTGCTGGGCCCGCACCGCACGCTGTTCGTCATCGAGCGCGAGCTGCTCCTGACGGATGCTCGCCCGCTCCTCGCGCATCCGGTCGCGCGCGTTGCCGAGACAGTGATTGACGAAGAACTTGCTGTAGCAATCGTGCTCCGCCACGGCATAACGATAATCGTTTTCCGCGGAACGTTGATTGAGCACTTTTTGACGGGCGTCAAAATCCTGCGTGGCGGAGGCTGCGACGGGCACGGCGGCAGCGGCGTCAGACGCGGTTGCGCCCGATGCCTGTGCGTACGCGACGGTGGACCCGGCGGACAAAGCCGCGGCAAGCGCTGCGCCGAGCGCGACGAGAGAAATGCGGGAAGTTGGCAACGTCGTAGGAAAGCTGCGGGACATGTGTCAAATTCTATCACCCCCGGCTGGACGCTCCGCCATTTATGGCAAAATGCCCCGCTTCACTCACCCGCGGCATCTGGTCCGGCGGGCCCGTCTCGCAGCCCGCCGCGCGCGGTCTGCCGGCCCGCGCCGCGATTTCAGCAGGCACATCATCCACGACATGACGGAAACCGTAGCACTCAAGATCGTACAGCGCATCGCCACCGAACTGTCCGTCCAGCCGCGCCAGGTCGCGGCGGCAGTGCAACTCCTCGACGAAGGCTCGACCGTTCCGTTCATTGCCCGATACCGCAAGGAAGTGACCGGCAACCTGGACGACACGCAGCTGCGCCAGCTCGAGGAACGCCTCCTGTATCTGCGCGAACTCGAGGATCGCCGCGCGACGATCCTGTCGAGCATCGACGAACAGGGCAAGCTGACCGACGAACTGCGCGCCGCGATCGACGCGGCCGACAGCAAGCAGGTGCTCGAAGACCTTTATCTGCCGTACAAGCCGAAGCGCCGCACGCGCGCGCAGATCGCCCGCGAAGCCGGCCTCGAGCCGCTCGCGCACGCGCTGCTCGCGAATCCCCTGCTCGACCCGCAGGCGGAAGCCGCCGCGTATGTCGATGCCGACAAGGGTGTCGCCGACGTGAAGGCCGCGCTCGACGGCGCGCGCGACATCCTGTCCGAACAGTTCGGCGAAACGGCCGAACTGCTCGGCAAGCTGCGCGACTACCTGCACAGCCAGGGCGTCGTGTCGTCGGCCGTGGTCGAAGGCAAGGAAAACGAGGAAGGCGAGAAGTTCCGCGACTACTACGACTACGCGGAGACGATCCGGACCGTGCCGTCGCACCGCGCGCTCGCGCTGTTCCGCGGCCGCAACGCCGGTGTGCTGACCGTCAAGCTGGGCCTCGGCGAGGAACTCGACGCGCAGGTTCCGCATCCCGGCGAAGCGATGATCGCGCGCCATTTCGGGATCGCGAACCAGAGCCGTCCCGCCGACAAGTGGCTGTCCGACGTGTGCCGCTGGTGCTGGCGCGTGAAGGTGCAGCCGCACATCGAGAACGAACTGCTCACGCAGCTGCGTGAAACAGCGGAAGCCGAGGCGATCCGCGTGTTCGCGCGCAACCTGAAGGACCTGCTGCTGGCCGCGCCGGCCGGCCCGAAGGCCGTGATCGGTCTCGACCCCGGCCTGCGCACGGGCGTAAAGGTCGCCGTGGTCGACCGCACCGGCAAGCTCCTCGCGACCGACACGATCTACCCGCACGAGCCGCGCCGCGACTGGGACGGCTCGCTCGCGAAGCTCGCGCGCATCGCCGCGCAGACGCAGGCGGAGCTGATCAGCATCGGCAACGGCACCGCGTCCCGTGAAACCGACAAGCTCGCGAGCGAGCTGATCACGAAGCACCCCGAACTGCGGCTGCAGAAGATCGTCGTGTCGGAAGCCGGCGCGTCGGTCTACTCGGCGTCCGAGCTGGCCGCGAAGGAATTCCCGGAACTCGACGTGTCGCTGCGCGGCGCCGTGTCGATCGCGCGCCGCCTGCAGGATCCGCTCGCCGAGCTCGTGAAGATCGAGCCGAAGGCGATCGGCGTCGGCCAGTACCAGCACGACGTGAACCAGCGCGAACTCGCCCGCTCGCTCGACGCGGTCGTCGAGGATTGCGTGAACGCGGTCGGCGTCGACGCGAATACCGCGTCGGTCGCGCTGCTCGCACGCGTATCGGGCCTGAACGCCACGCTCGCGCGCAACATCGTCGACTACCGCGACGCGAACGGGCCGTTCCCGTCGCGCGACCATCTGCGCAAGGTGCCGCGTCTCGGCGACAAGACCTTCGAACAGGCGGCCGGCTTCCTGCGCATCAACGGCGGCGAGAATCCGCTCGACCGCTCCTCGGTCCACCCGGAGGCCTATCCGGTCGTCCAACGGATCCTCGCGAAGATCAACAAACGCATCGACGACGTGCTCGGCAGCCGCGACGCGCTGTCCGGCCTGTCGCCGACGGAATTTGTTGACGAACGTTTCGGCCTGCCGACCGTGCGCGACATCCTGTCCGAACTCGAAAAACCGGGTCGCGACCCGCGGCCCGAATTCAAGACCGCAACGTTCCGCGACGGCGTCGAGAAGGTGTCCGATCTGATGCCCGGCATGCTCCTTGAAGGGGTCGTGACGAACGTCGCGGCATTCGGCGCGTTCGTGGATATCGGCGTGCACCAGGACGGTCTCGTCCACGTGTCGGCGATGTCGACGAAGTTCATCAAGGATCCGCACGAAGTCGTGAAGGCCGGCCAGGTCGTCAAGGTCAAGGTGCTCGACGTCGACGTGAAGCGTCAGCGCATTGCGCTGACGATGCGCCTCGACGACGAAGCGGCCGCGCCCGGCATGGCGCCGCGCAGCAGTCAGGATCGCGGCAATGCCGGCCGCGGTGCGGCCCGCCCGCAGCGTTCGCGCGAGCCGGAACCGGCCGGCGCGATGGCGGCGGCGTTCGCGAAGCTGAAGCGCTAAACGCGCGAAGGTCGTCGACGCACGAAAAAAAGCCCGCCGACAGGCGGGCTTTTTCATGGCGTCGGCAAGCGCACTGCCGGATCGGGCCGCATCCGCGGCCCACGCGCGTCGGTCAGATCTCGATCTTGGTGCCGAGCTCGACGACGCGGTTCGCCGGGATCGAGAAGAAGTCGGTCGGCTTCGCCGCGTTCTGATGCATCCATGCGAACACGCGCTCGCGCCAGATCGACATGCCGGGCAGATGCGTCGGCACGACCGTTTCGCGCGCGAGGAAGAACGACGTGTCCATCAGCTCGAACGTCATGTCGTGCGAGCGGCCGAATTCCTCGAGCACGGCCTTCACGTCCGGTGTCTCGTTGAAGCCGTACTGGGCCTTGACGATGTACAGGCCACCACCCGCATCGCGCGAACTCAGGCGCGTGTCGTCGCGCACGTACGGAATGTCGCGCGTGACGAACGTCAGGAAGATGGTCCGCTCGTGGAGCACCTTGTTGTGCTTCAGGTTGTGCAGCAGGCTGACGGGCACGAGCTTGTCGTTGCCGGTCAGGTAGATCGCGGTGCCCGACACGCGGTGCGGCGGATGCGCGAGCAGCCCCTGCAGGAACGGCTCGAGCGGGATACCGTCCGCGGCCGTGCGCTCCTTGACGATGTGGCGGCCCTTGTACCAGGTCATCAGCAGGAAGAACAGCAGCGCGCCGATGCCGAGCGGCAGCCAGCCGCCCTGCGCGACCTTCAGCAGGTTCGCGCCGAAGAAGCCGAGGTCGATCGCGAGGAACACCGCGATGATCGCGCCGACGAGCAGCCGGTTCCAGTTCCACACCTTCACCATCACGACGCACGCCAGCACGGTGGTGATGACCATCGTCGCCGTCACCGCGATACCGTACGCTGCCGCCAGGTTGTCGGAGCTCTTGAAGCCGATCACGATGCAGAGAATCACGAACAGCAGCAGCCAGTTCACGACCGGAACGTAGATCTGGCCGATCGCCAGCTCGGACGTATGCAGCACCTTCATGCGCGGCACGTAGCCGAGCTGGATCGCCTGCGACGTCAGCGAATACGCGCCCGAGATCACGGCCTGCGACGCGATCACGGTCGCGACCGTCGACAGCACGACGAGCGGCAGCAACCCCCATTCGGGCGCCAGCAGGAAGAACGGGTTTTCGATCGCTTTCGGGTTCTGGATCAGCAGCGCGCCCTGGCCGAAGTAGTTCAGCACGAGCGACGGCATCACGAGCCCGTACGCAGCGAGACGGATCGGCTTCGCACCAAAGTGCCCCATGTCGGCGTAGAGCGCTTCCGCACCGGTCAGCACCAGCACGACCGAACCCAGCACGACGTAGGCCTGCAGCAGGTGGTCCGCCATGAACGACGCCGCGTAGTACGGATTGATCGCCGCCATGATGCCCGGCACGCGCACGATGTGGTACACGCCGAGTGCCGCGATCACGACGAACCACACGACCATGATCGGGCCGAACAGCTTGCCGACCAGTGCGGTGCCGTGGCGCTGGATCCAGAACAGCGCGATCAGGATCACGATCGTGATCGGCAGCACGAGGTGGGACAGGTGTGGCGTCGCGATTTCGAGACCTTCGACCGCCGACATCACCGAGATCGCCGGCGTGATCACCGCGTCCCCGTAGAACATGCACGCGCCGAATATCCCGAGCGCCATCAGCGCGCCCGCGACGCGGGTTTTCGAGTCGAGCGGCCGCAGCGACAGGGCCATCAGCGCAAGCACGCCGCCCTCGCCGTTGTTGTCGGCTCGCATCACGAACAGCAGATATTTGATACCGACCACCAGGATGATTGCCCAGAACAGCAGCGAGATCACCCCCAGAATCGAGCTTTCGGTCAGCGGGATGCCGTGTGCGGGGCTGAACGCCTCCTTCAGCGAATACAGCGGGCTGGTGCCGATGTCGCCGAACACGACGCCAATGGCCGCTATCGCAAGCGCCCGCATCGAGTGTTGGTGCGTCGAATGCGCATGGGCTGCGTCGGTCGCCTGGATCGTGTCGTTCATATGAAGCGTAATAATCGGGTCCGGTTCGGACAAAACGAGCGCTATTCTACTCGCGCCCCCCTGAAACACCGCCCTGCCGTGTTGCCCTGAAACCACGTGATCCACGCCGCGCATGCAATCCCGCGCAAGCTGTGGCAGGGCTGCCATCATAGCCGGGGCCGCGCCGCCTGCCTACCGCGAATGCCCGATCGCCGCGCCCGCCGGCGTGGCGCCCCAATGAAAAACGGCGCCGCAAGCGGCGCCGTACAAGGCTTTTCTTCGATCGGCCGGGCGCTTACGCGCCCGAACCGTCGCGCTGCGAGCGACCACGCTTGATCCACGCCTCGATGTTGTGCGGACGAACGGTGTCCCACTCTTCGAACGGCTGATGAATCCACGGGTTCGTCGGCAGATACTGCGTGTGATAGTCAGGCTTCACCTTCGAGCAGCCCTTGTACCAGAGCACGGCCGAACGCACGGCCGTGACGGACGGATAGCGCTCCTTAAGATGCTCCTGCACGCGCGCGAGCGTGACGCCCGAATCGACGAGATCGTCGACCAGCAGCACGTTGCCCGCGAGGTTGCCGCGCGTCATCGTGATGTACTGCGCGATGTCGAGCTCACCCTGCTCGGTGCCGGCCGCTTCGCGGTACGAACTCGTCGCGAGGATCGCGAGCGGAACGTCATAGATGCGCGAGAGCTGATCGCCGACCCGCAGACCGCCGCGCGCGAGGCACAGGATCTGGTCGAACTTCCAGCCCGATTCATGCACCTGAAGCGCGAGCAGCTCGATCAGACGATGGTATTCGTCCCAGCCTACCCACAGGTTCTTGTCGTCGTTGCGCGGATCGGTCATCAAGTCTGCCGCCGTCATCGTGATTTGCTGCGTCATGCTGAAAATTACACCTTGAACGGATGGCGGAGCAGGATCGTTTCGTCGCGATCCGGGCCAGTCGAAACCATGTCGACCGGCACGCCGGCCACTTCCTGGACACGGGTCAGGTATGCCTGCGCATTCGCCGGCAGCGCGTCCCACGTCTTGATGCCGACGGTGCTTTCCTTCCAGCCGGCGAAGGTTTCGTACACGGGCTCGCAACGCGCGACATCGGCCGCACCGCGCGGCAGGATGTCCACGTCCTTGCCGTCGATCTTGTAGCCGACGCACAGCTTGACTTCATCGAGGCCGTCGAGCACGTCGAGCTTCGTCATGCACAGGCCCGACACGCCGTTGATCTGGATCGAGCGGCGCAGTGCGGCTGCGTCGAGCCAGCCGGTGCGGCGCGGACGGCCGGTGACCGAGCCGAATTCCTTGCCGACGTTCGCCAGCGTGACGCCGACCTGGTCCTGACGCTGCGGGTTGTCCGCATCGTACAGCTCGCTCGGGAACGGGCCCGCGCCGACGCGCGTGCAATACGCCTTCGTGATGCCGAGGATGTAGTTCAGTTTCTGCGGACCGACGCCGGCGCCGGCCGATGCCGCACCCGCGACGCAGTTGCTCGACGTGACGAACGGATAAGTACCGTGGTCGATGTCGAGCAGCGTGCCTTGCGCGCCTTCGAACAGCAGATTCTGACCGGCGTTGTTCGCGTCGTACAGGCGGCGCGACACGTCGACCACCATCGGCTTCAGGCGATCGGCATAGCCGAGCATCGTGTCGAGCGTGGCCTGGAAATCGACGGCTGCGCCGCCCAGGTACTGGGTCAGCACGAAGTTGTGGAAATCGAGGTTTTCGCGCAGGCGGTCGGCGAAGGTCTTCGCGTCGAACAGGTCCTGCACGCGCAGCGCGCGGCGGCCGACCTTGTCTTCGTACGCGGGGCCGATGCCGCGGCCGGTCGTACCGATCTTGCCCGCGCCCTTGCGCGCTTCGCGCGCCTGATCGATCGCGATGTGGTACGGCAGGATCAGCGTCGTGGCTTCGGAAATGAACAGGCGATCGCGAACGTTCACGCCGGCTTCTTCCAACTCGCCGATTTCCTTGAACAGTGCCTCGGGGGACAGGACGACGCCGTTGCCGATGTAGCAGGCGACGCCTTCACGCATGATGCCCGACGGAATGAGGCGCAAGATGGTTTTCTTGCCGCCGATGATGAGGGTGTGGCCGGCGTTGTGACCGCCCTGGAAACGCACGACGCCCTGAGCGTGGTCCGTCAGCCAGTCGACGATCTTGCCCTTGCCTTCATCACCCCATTGCGTTCCCACGACGACGACATTGCGCCCGGGAGTCACGTTCACTGCGCTGGCAGACATGTTGATTCGTTAGCTGGTTAAAAACGTATTCTACCTATGTTCGCGGGCGTTTCCGAATTTTTCCGTTTCGCTTCAACGATATGCACGCTGAACGACGGCCCGCGAACACCTGTTTAACGGGGTTCGACCACCCATGCGCCGTTGCGCTCGACGAGCGAACGGTCGCACGCGAATTCGTCGAGCACGTGATCGTGCCCCGGCAATGCCTGGATCACGACCTCCCCCGCATCGCGCAGCGCCGCAACGGCCGCGCCCAGCGCATCGTCCTGCGCCCACGGCGCGAGAATCGCGGTGCCGCGCGCCTCGATCGGTGAAATGCGCGCGAGCTCGCGCAGGTCGAGCGAGAAGCCCGTCGCCGGGCGGGCGCGACCGTAAGCCTGCCCCACGTGGTCATAACGGCCGCCGCGCGCGATCGCGTTCGGCACGCCGTCGATGTATGCCGTAAACATCGCGCCGCTGTGGTACGCATAGCCGCGCAGGTCGGCCAGATCGATCGCCACCTCGACGCCCTTCGCCTGGGCCGCGAGCTGCGCGAGATCGTCGAGCGCGCGCGTGATCTCGGGCAGCACCGGCAGCCGTGCGCGCGCCTCGTCGAGCACGCTCGCGTCGCCGTACAGATGCGGCAGCGCACGCAGCGCCGCGCGCGTGTCGGCGCCGAGATCGTCGGTGAGTTCGTTCAGCAGCGGCACGTCCTTGCCCGACAGCGCGTCGTACAGCGACTCGCCGCGCTCGGCGGCCTGCGCGTCGCGCGCGAGCAGCGCCGCGAGCACACCTGCATGGCAGAGGTCCAGACGGATTCGCGACAGCCCCGCGAGATGCAGCGCGTCGAGCATCAGTTGCTGGATCTCGAGATCGGCTTCCAGCCCGGCATGCCCGTAGATTTCGGCGCCGATCTGAATCTGTTCGCGCGTCGCGTGCAGGCCGCGCGGACGCGTATGCATCACATGCCCCGCATAGCAAAGGCGCGTGACGCCCTGGCGGTTCAGCAGGTGTGCGTCGATGCGCGCGACCTGCGGCGTGATGTCCGCGCGCAGGCCGAGCGTGCGGCCCGACAGCTGGTCGACCAGCTTGAAGGTGCGCAGGCGCAGGTCGGTGCCGCCGCTCGTCAGGAGCGACTCGAGGTATTCGAGCAGCGGCGGCATCACCATTTCGTAGCCGTACGAACGGAAGCGGTCGAGCAGCCTGCGGCGCAGCTCCTCGATCTTGCGCGCTTCCGACGGCAGTACGTCGGCGATATTCTCGGGAAGTAACCAGGTCGACATCGGTACGGTCCTACGACGGGAAACAGGGCGCGACGCGCGCGCCACGAGATGAATCGGAAATCGGAATCGTGCGGAACGGACGGCGGATGCGCCGTCCGGTTCAGGTCTCCGTTCAGGTGGCGAGCAGCAGCAGGATGAGCCCCAGCGCCATCACGATGAGCCCGCCGATCCGGATATGATGCGGCGGCCGCTCCGCTATTCTACGAAACGTGTCGCGCCAGGCGACGGGAAACACGAAGGGAAACGCCCCCTCGATGATCAGCATCAGTGCTACCGCGAGCAACAACGAACCAGCCAGATCCATGCGAGCGACGGCGCCGCTCGACGCGGCGCCCCAAGGTCAGTGTTTGCGGGGAGCAGGTGCCGCCGGTGCGGCACCGCCCGTCGGGCTGCGCATGAAACGGAAAAACTCGCTGTCGGGATCGACAACGATGATGTCGTTGCGCTTGAAGGTATTCCGGTAAGCCTGCAGGCTCGCGTAGAACTGATAGAACTGCGGATCGCGGCCGAACGCGTCGGCGGCGATCGACGCGGCCTTCGCATCGCCCTCGCCCTTGATCGTCTGCGCGGATTTGTACGCATTCGCGAGCACCGCCTGCTGTTCGCGTTCCGCATCGGCCTTGATCTGTTCGATATCCGCAGCACCATCCGCGCGGACCTGTGCGGCCTGAGCGCGCAGCGCGGCAATCATCCGCTGATAGACGGCGTCAGCCTGCGCAGCCGGCAAGTCGACGCGCGTCAACTGGACATCGACCACGTCGACGCCGAAGCCGGATGCCTTCGCGCGCACCGCATCGCGAGCCGCATTGGCGATGTCGCGCTGTCCGCCGAGTGCGTCGTCGAGCGCGCGCTTGCCGAACGCATCACCGAGCGCGCTCTTCAGCGCGCCGGCCAGACGCTCGGTGGCGGCGGCCGAGTCGCCGCCCGTCGCCGCGAAGTACTTCATCGGATCGCTGATCCGATACTTGACCGCATACGTGACGAGCAGATCGTGCTTGTCTTCGGTCGCCAGTTGCAGCGGATCCGATGATTCGAGCGATTGCAGGCGCGTGTCGATCAGCGTCGCCGTCTGCAGCGGCGGCGGCAGCTTGAAATGGATGCCGGGGCCCGCGAGTTCGGGCTGCGTGCCGTCGCGGCCCGACAGCACGGCCGTATGGCGCGGATCGACGGTCAGCACGGTCGACGACGCCGCGAAGGCGACGATCACGATTGCGACGACGAGCGCAATGATTCGGTTCATGTTCTGCGCTCCCGTTACTTCGTATCGTCTTCGCGCGAGCGGCTGCGGAACGCTTCGCGCGACCGCAGCACGTCGCTGCCCGGTGCGGGCGCCGCCGCGGCCGAAGCCGCGCTCGCGGGC
>NZ_VWWG01000334.1:0-2350 GCF_011753085.1 Burkholderia sp. Tr-862 | reverse complement strand
CGCCCACAGCGGCACGCCCGCGTCGCGCGCGGCGGCGACCGCGTTCGCGCTGATTTGCGCGGCATACGGATGCGTCGCGTCGATCACGAGACCGATGCCGGCGCTGCGCAAGTAGGCGGCAAGCCCCGCCGCTCCGCCGAACCCGCCGACACGCACGTCGCAGCGCAGGTCGTCGGGCACCTTGCCGAGGCCCGCGAGGCTATAGATGTGTCGCGGGCCGAGCGCGCGCGCGATCTTCAGCGCGTCGCCGGTGCCGCCGAGGAGCAGGATGCGTACGCTCATCGTGCACGTCCGACGAAACGGCCCTGCCGGTCGATCGCGAACATCTCGACGGCCACCGATGCCGGCACGATGTCGCGTGCGACCCGCAGCGCGTGCGCACAGACGAGGTCGCCGAGCGGCACGCCGTCCGCGTGCGCGAGCTTCAGGGCTTCCTGGCTGGTGTTCGCCGCGCGCATCGCGGCCTGCAGCGCATCGCTTGCACCGGCCTCGGCCGCCCACTGCGCGAGCAGCGGCAGGTCGATGCTCGAATGGCGGCTGTGCAGGTCGAGATGGCCGGCCGCGAGCTTGCTGAGCTTGCCGAAGCCGCCGCACATCGACAGGCGGGCGACCGGCGCGCGGCGCAGGTGCTTGAGCACCGCGCCCGCGAAATCGCCCATTTCGATCAGCGCCATGTCGGGCAGGCCGTAGTGCGCGCGCATCGCATCCTCGCTCGTGTTGCCGGTGCACGCGGCGATGTGCGCGATGCCGTTCGCGCGTGCGACGTCGATGCCCTGGTGGATCGACGCGATGTACGCCGAGCACGAGAACGGCCGCACGATGCCGGTCGTGCCGAGGATCGACAATCCACCGACGATGCCCAGGCGCGGGTTCATCGTCTTCAGTGCGAGCGCCTCGCCGCCCTCGACGCCGATCGTCACGTCGAAGCCGCCTGCGTAACCATATTCGGCCGCGAGCGCGTCGAGATGCGTGGTCATCATCTGGCGCGGCACCGGATTGATCGCCGGCTCGCCGACCGGCAGCGTGAGCCCCGCGCGCGTGACCGTGCCGACTCCCGGCCCCGCATGAAAACGCACGCCCGGCGCGGCGGACAGTGCGACGCGCGCGAACACCAGCGCACCGTGCGTGACGTCGGGATCGTCGCCGGCGTCCTTGACGGTGCCGGCCTCGGCGCCGTCGGCGGTGGTCCGGCAGAACTCGAGCCGCATCATCACGCGCTGCCCCTTCGGCAACACGATCTCGACCGCATCGTCCGCGTGGCCCGCGAGCAGCAGGCGCGCGGCGGCGAGCGACGTCGCGGTTGCGCAACTGCCGGTCGTATAGCCGAACCGCAGCGGCGCCGGTCGTTCGGGGGTTTCGTCGCGCATCACGCGGGGCCCGTGAATTCCGTTGCCGCGGGATCGGGCTTGCGCCCGTCGTACAGCGTGACCGGCAACGGCTGCCGCCACGTGTCGAAGCGGCCGAGCGGCTCGGCATGCGCGAGCGACACGCGCGTGAGCGTCCCGCCGTGTGCGTCGCGCCAGGCCGCGAGCGCCAGTTCGCCCTGCAGCGTGACCGCGTTCGCGACGAGCCGGCCGCCGGGCTTCAGCGCCGACCAGCACGCATCGAGGACGCCGGGTGCGCTCGCGCCGCCGCCGATGAAGATCGCGTCGGGCGCGGCGAGCCCCGCGAGCGCGTCGGGCGCGCGCCCCGCGATGAGTTGCAGCCCCGGCACGCCGAGCGCGTCGCGGTTGTGCTCGATGAAGCGCTGACGCTCCGCATGCGACTCGATCGCGATCGCCTGGCACGACGGATGCGCGCGCATCCATTCGATGCCGATCGAGCCGCTGCCCGCGCCGACGTCCCACAACAGTTCGCCCGGTACGGGCGCGAGGCGCCCGAGCGTCAACGCACGCATGTCGCGCTTGGTGAGCTGGCCGTCGTGGCGGTACGCGTCGTCGGGCAGGCCGGGCGTGAGTGCGCGGCGCGGCGCATCGGGGCCGGCCCGGCAGTCGAGCGCGATCAGGTTGAGCGCAGCGGTTTCGGCGATGGGCCAGTCTTGCGCGAGGCCGTCGAGACGCCGCTCGAGCGGCCCGCCGAGATGCTCGAACACGCTGATACGGGTCGGGCCGAAGCCACGCGCCGTGAGTTCGGCGGCGACCGTGGCCGGCGTGCGGCCGTCGGCGCTCAGCACGAACAGGCGCCGGCCCGGCAGCAGGTGGCGCACGAGCGTCGCGAGTGGCCGGCCGACGAGCGACACCGCGCCGACGTCCTGCAGCGCCCAGCCGAGCCGTGCGGCCGCCAGCGATAGCGACGACGGGGCGGGCAGCACGCGCCATTCGTCAGGGGAGAGCTCGCGCGCGAGCGTGGC
>NZ_VWWG01000333.1:0-2041 GCF_011753085.1 Burkholderia sp. Tr-862 | reverse complement strand
CCTGCTGGACGCGCTGCGCGCGGGCGGCCAGACGCGGCCGCGCGCGCTCGAGCGGACCGAGCCGGCCGAGCAGGCCGTCCGCGATGCCGTACAGGATGCCGGCGAGCTTGTCGCGCTTGTCGCGCTCGACGAGCGCGATCTGCACGACCTGCCACACGGTCAACAGGTTCGGCACGATCGCCACCGGAAAGCGCAGCCCGTACTGCATCCCGAGCTGCACCGCATTGCGCGCGCTGTAGTAGCGCCGTTGCCACGAGTGATTCATCGACGTCATTTCAAAAGGGCCGAATGCATGCCGCTGCTTCGCGCCGATCCGGTGCGGCAGCACCAGCGACGGCACGACATAGAGCGGCACGTTGCG
Source organism: Burkholderia sp. Tr-862 (assembly GCF_011753085.1). Lineage (NCBI taxonomy): Bacteria > Pseudomonadati > Pseudomonadota > Betaproteobacteria > Burkholderiales > Burkholderiaceae > Burkholderia > Burkholderia sp. Tr-862. Next base: position 1,680 of record NZ_VWWG01000333.1, on the reverse strand, counting down.
CGCGAGCGCGCGGAAGCTGTACTCGGTGTCGACGTGATCGATGAACAGCGTCTCGTCGAAGCGGCCGAGCAGGTCGAACGCGACGCGCGACACGACGCAGCCCGAGGAGATCAGGAACGCGCAGCGCTGCAGCGGGGCGTCCGGCGCGAGGCGCAGCCGGCGCAGCGAGATCCCGTTCGTCGCGAGTTCGGGCAGGAAGCTGCGCGCGTTCTCGTCGAAGATGCGCGGGCCGGCGAGGAATGCACGCCCCGCGAGCCCCGCGCACGCGTCGCGCATCGTCGCGAAGTAACCGGCCGGCACCGACGAATCCTGGTCGAACAGCGCAACGGCATCGACGTCCCGCCGAAACAGCGCCGCGAGCCCCGCGTTGTACGCGCCGGCGATCCCGCCGTGGTTGCCGTGATGCAGCAGCGCGATGCCGTCGCGCGCGCACAGCTCGCGGGCGCGCGTATCGGGCTGCGGCGTGTTGTCGACGACGAGCAGCGCGTCGCACGCGTGCCGCCACGCGCCGAGCGCCGCGAGCTGCGCGTCGGTCGGGTGATACAGGATCACGAGTGCGCCGAGTGTCGTCATGCCCCTCTCCTCAATGTCCGAGCGAAACCGCGGCGCCGCGCTTCGGCCGCGTCAGCCACATCATCGCGGCGAGCACGACGCAGGTCACGCTCGCCATCCAGAACATGTCGCCCGTCGCCATCATGTACGCCTGCTGCATCACGACCTGGTGCAGGGTGGATAGCTCGCGCACGCCATCCACGCCCATCGCGTTCAGCGTGTGCACGAAGCGCTGCGTGTTCGTCGATGCGTGCGTGACCGATTGCGACACGACGTCGTAGTGATAGGTCGCGCGGTTGTCCCACAGCGTCACGCTCATCGCGGTGCCGAACGCGGCGGACAGCGTGCGCAGGAAGTTCGACAGGCTCGACGCCGCCGCGAGCCGGTCGTCCGGAATGCGCGACAGCGTCGCGGCCGTCAGCGGAATGAAGAAGCACGGCAGTCCGATCCCCTGGATCAGCCCGGGCGCGGCGATCTGCGCGAACGTCATCTTCAGCGTGAAATGCGCGTCCCAGGCGAGCACGGCCGCGAACACGAGGAAGCCGAACGTCGCGAGCACGCGCGCATCGAAGCGGTGCGCATGCAGGCCGACGAGAATCGAGAACACGAGCGCGAGCACGCCGAGCGAGGCGGTGGCGAGGCCCGCGTGAAACGCGTTGTAGCCCATCACCGCCTGCATCCATAGCGGAAACACGACGCCCACCACCGAGAAGCTCATCATCCCGAGCGAGATGATCAGCACGCAGAACGAAAACGTGCGGTCGCGAAACAGGCTGAGGTCGACGACCGGATGCGCTTCGCCCGCCTCCCAGATCAGCAGCGACACGATCGCGAGCCCGGCGACCACCGCGAGCGTGACGATCAGCGGCGAATCGAACCAGCCCTTGTCGTGACCGAGATCGAGCATCGCCTGCAGCGACCCGACGCCGATCACGAGCAGCACGATGCCCGGCACGTCGATCGGGCCGGCCGCGCCGCGCTGCGTATCGGGGCGCAGCATCGCGGTGCACACGGCGAACGCGAACAGCCCGATCGGCAGGTTGATCAGGAAGATCCACGGCCACGAGAAGCTGTCGACGATCCAGCCGCCGACCACCGGCCCGAAGATCGGCGCGAGCAGCACCGTCA
>NZ_VWWG01000332.1:0-2257 GCF_011753085.1 Burkholderia sp. Tr-862 | reverse complement strand
GTCGCGGCCGGCTGACCGGCAGCGCGCGAGCGGCCCGCAAGCGCCCCGGCAAGGCGGCGCAGCGATTCGGGAACCGGTCCGTTCGAGGGCCATTCCGCGGCGGGTGTTGCGCCTGCGCAGCACCGTTTCAGCAGGCGCTTGCCACGCGCATTGGCGTCGCTACAATGGCGCCCGCCATGAGACCAGCCGCCTTCCTCCTCGCCGCGCTCGGCTGCGCGGCGAGCGCCCACGCCAGCCCGATTCCGTCCGACGCCGCCTCGGTCGGCACGTACTTTTCGTATGACAATGCGGCGGCCGACGCGACTGTCGACCTGATCGAGCAAGCGCAGCGCCGCGTGCTGCTGGCCGGCTATGCGTATGTGCCGCCCGCGGTCGCGGCCGCGCTGCGTACGGCGCGCTCGCGCGGGATCGAAGTGCGGGTCGTGCTGGTGCGTTCGTCGCGTGCAGGCAAGTACAGCGGCGCAGGCTATCTGAAATCGGCCGGCATCGATGTCGCGATCGACTCGCGACAGGGCGATCCGGCACCGCGCTTCGTGATCGTCGACGACAGCGTCGCGCTGACGACGCTGTCCGACGACGCCGCCGCGCGCGCGGAAACGGTGAACGTGTTCCAGCGCGCGCCGGAGCTCGCGCAGTCGTACGCGCAGTCGTTCTGGCGGCTGTACCGGCAGGCCGGCGGCCTCTGACCGGCGAACTGTCCGGCGCCCGCCTGGGCGAATTCCACTGTCCCTTTCCGCGCGGCAAGCCCCAGGCTGCAATCCGCATGCCATCCACGCCGGTGTGACCCCGCTTGCATCGGCGCGTCCGATGAACCATGCTCGTTGGACAGGCGCCGGCGCGGGTCTCGCGCATGCGGCGCAACGCAGGGAGCCGATCGTGACCGAGTGTTTTGCCGATCGCGCCGACGCGGGTCGCCGGCTTGCGCACGCGCTGCGCGACTATGCGGGGCGTCGCGACGTCGTCGTGCTCGCGCTGCCGCGCGGCGGCGTGCCGGTGGCATTCCAGATCGCGCAGGCGCTGCACGCGCCGCTCGACGTGCTGGTCGTGCGCAAGCTCGGCATGCCGTCCGATCCCGAATTCGCGATCGGTGCGATCGCGACCGGCGGGGCAATCCACCTGCAACACGCGGCGATTCGCTCGATGGGCGTGACCGATGGCCAGCTGGCCGAGGTGATCGCGCGCGAAACGGTCGAACTGGAGCGCCGCGACGCGCTGTATCGCGGCGGCCGGTCGCCGCTGCCGGTCGACGGCCGCATCGCGATCGTCGTCGACGACGGCGTCGCGACCGGCGCATCGATGCGCGTCGCGCTGCAGGCGCTGCGCGAGCGCCATCCCGCGCGCATCGTGGCCGCCGCACCGGTCGCGCCGGCCGGCGCGCGGCACGTGTTCGACGGTTTGGCCGACGCGTTCGTGACGGTGTCGCAGCCGTACCTTTTTTTCGGGATAAGCCAGTTCTACGCGCGTTTCGACCAGACCGGGGACGACGAGGTGCGTGCGCTGCTCGAGGCGTCCCGCGCGCAGGACGACGGCATCACGTCCGCCTGACCCGGCGCCGGCGCGAACGGGGGCGAGCGGCTTCGGCCTGCGCGAACACCCGCTGCAGCGCCGGATGGACGTCGCCGCGCCAGCGGTCGCCCGTGAACAGCCCGTAGTGATCGCAATCGTCGATATCGATACGATGGCGCTCGCCGGCCGCGAGGCCGCCGCACATGTCGAGTGCCGCATGCGTCTGGCCGGCGCCGGTGACGGCGTCGCAACTACCTTCCACCGTCAGCAGCAAAACGCCGCGCAGCGCGGCCGGCTCGACGCGCCGGCCGCCGACGTCCCACGTGCCGTTCGGGAGGCACATTCGCTGGAACACGACATCGACGGTATCGAGGAAGTATTCGGCCGGCATGTCGAGCAGCGCCGTGTATTCGCGCAGCGCGCGCCGCGCGTCCGTCAGCGCCGTCAGGTCGAAGCGCGACGCGGCGCGCGCGTAGTCCTCGATCAGCGCCAGGAAGCGCTGCGGATACAGCAGCGCGATTTCGCCTTGCTGAAGATAGGTCGGGAACACATGCCGGCCGCGGCCCGGGAAGCAGGGCGGCACGATGTCGATCAGGTGGCGGCGGCACCAAGTGAGCGAACGCGACGCGGCGGTCGTGCCGAGCGTGCTCGGGTTGACGCGCGCGTCGAGCGGCCCGCCGATCAGCGTGACGCTCGCGGGCGGTGCGAGGCCGCGCGCGGCGCGCAGCGCGAGGGCGCCGAGCGCGGGAAC
>NZ_VWWG01000331.1:0-2138 GCF_011753085.1 Burkholderia sp. Tr-862 | reverse complement strand
GTCCCAGCCGCGCTGCGCGAAGGCGGTCGCGAGCGCACGACCGAGCGACGCGGCGTCGGCCGCGCTGTCCAGCGCGCCTGCGACGAGCGCGATGCGCGGGGTCGACGTATCGGCTGAAACGGTCATTTACAATGCCGGGATGAACCCGAAAGCTCACGAATCCGCTAGTTTACCTGCTCCCGGCCCTGACGCGCTCGCGCAGTCCGAAACCCTCGCCGCGCAACTGCGCGACGAGATCGCGGCGGCCGGCGGCTGGCTGCCGTTCGACCGCTTCATGGAGCGCGCGCTGTACGCGCCCGGCCTCGGCTATTACAGCGGCGGCGCGCGCAAGTTCGGACGCCGCGCCGACGACGGCAGCGACTTCGTGACGGCCCCCGAACTGTCGCCGCTGTTCGCGCAGACACTCGCGAATCCCGTCGCGGACGCGCTCGCCGCGAGCGGCACGCGTCGCGTGATGGAGTTCGGCGCGGGCACGGGCAAGCTCGCGGCCGGGCTGCTCGCGGCACTCGATGCGCTCGACGTCGAACTCGACGAATACCTGATCGTCGATCTGTCGGGCGAGCTGCGCGAACGGCAGCGCGACACGATCGCGGCCGCCGCGCCGGCGCTCGCCGACAAGGTGCGCTGGCTCGACGCGCTGCCCGAGCGCTTCGACGGCGTCGTGGTCGGCAACGAGGTGCTCGATGCGATGCCGGTGCGCCTGTTCGCGAAGTCGGGCGGCGCGTGGCTCGAGCGCGGCGTCGCGCTCGATGCGCGGCACGCGTTCGTGTTCGACGACCGGCCCGTCGGCGCTGCCGGCCTGCCGCCGGTGCTCGCGACGCTCGACGTCGACGACGGCTATGTGACCGAGACGCACGAAGCCGCGCTCGCGTTCACGCGCACCGTGTGCACGATGCTCGCGCGCGGCGCGGTGCTGCTGGTCGACTACGGCTTTCCGGCGCACGAGTACTACCATCCGCAGCGCGAGCGCGGCACGCTCATGTGCCACTACCGCCACCACGCGCACGACGACGCATTCCTGTACCCGGGGCTGCAGGACATCACCGCGCACGTCGAATTCACCGGCATCTACGACGCGGGCGTCGCCACCGGCGTCGACCTGCTCGGCTACACGTCGCAGGCGCGCTTCCTGTTGAACGCGGGCATCACCGACGCGCTGGCCGCGATCGATCCGTCCGACATCCACCAGTTCCTGCCGGCCGCGAACGCGGTGCAGAAGCTGATCTCGGAGGCCGAGATGGGCGAGCTGTTCAAGGTGATCGCATTCTCCCGCGGGATCGACGGCACGCTCGACGCGTTCGCGCGCGGCGACCGCTCGCACGCGCTCTGACGGGAGCCCGGGATGCTGCGCTGGCTGATGGCGTCGTTCTTCGCGGTGATGATCCTGACGCGCTGCTGGCCGTGGCTCGGCAAGCTCGGGATCGGGCGGATGCCGGGCGACGTCACGCTGACGCTCGGCGGGCGGCGCTACCCGTTCCCGTTCATGTCGACGCTGGTGGTGACGATGCTGGTGTCGATGGTCGCGCGGCTGCTCTGAGCCGCGCCGCATGCGGCGGCGCGTCGCGGTCCGGCCGCGGCGCGCGCGCGATGGTCCCGCGCATTACAGTTCAATCTCGCCGAGGATCCGGTGCGCGAGCGCCTTCGCTTCGTCGAACGCCTCTTCCTCGCTCGGGCTCGTCGTGTGGACGTCGTAGCGCATGTTCTCCGTCTCGTCGCCGTCGTCCCGGGCGAGGATCACGTAGCCCTGGTATTGCCCGTTGGCGGTGTGCTGCGTATGCGCCTTGGCCGTGTAGATGCCTTTCGTGAACGTGTTCGTGTCCATCGTGCCTCTCCCGCAATAGGACACTTCATCGTAGCACTGCGGCGCAGCATGTACAGCGCCGCTAATCGGCGACCGATCAGCGCGCCGCCCCATGCCATCCCCATGCCGTCACCGTTCGAGCAGCGCGACGACCTCGTCGAGCGTCGGCGCGTGCGCGCCCGTATGCCGGCATGCGGCCGCGCCCGCCGCGAGGGCGAACGCGAGATGCTCGCGCCACGACCGCTGCGGCGCGGCCATCAGGCTGAACAGCAGGCCGCCGATCGACGCGTCGCCCGCGCCCACGGTGTCGACCACCTCGACGCGCGGCGGGCTGGGG
>NZ_VWWG01000330.1:0-232 GCF_011753085.1 Burkholderia sp. Tr-862 | reverse complement strand
AAAAAAAAAGATACTATACCTCGGTGTCCGCTTCCTCGTTGCCTTCAGCCTCCGCGTCTTTATACGACTTGTCTGTTTTAGCCTTCTCTTCCACCTTGCTTGCCTCCTTATCCTGTCGATCCTCGCGCATCTCCTCTTTCTTCACGTTCTTCTTGTTGTTGGCCCTGTTCATCACTACTTGCACCTGCTTCTCGTTCGTCTCATCCTACCCTAAGTAGACTACTTCCTCCAC
>NZ_VWWG01000329.1:0-2454 GCF_011753085.1 Burkholderia sp. Tr-862 | reverse complement strand
CGCGTGGCCGCGGCGTCGCTGCCTTCCATCAGGACGAGCGCGTCGGGTGCCGGACGCGCGGCCGCGTCGGCGCCAAGCGGTGCGGACAGGTCCGGCGCGGTGCGGAACAGCCGTGCCGCATGGATGCCGGGTTCGCGCAGCGCCACGTCGAAGCGCTCGCGCAGGTGCGGCACGTCGATGCGTTCGGGCGGCAGCACGAACAGCGCGAGATGCATGCCTTCGCCATCGCCGGCCTCGATCGTCAGGTCGCCGACCCGCCGCTGCGTGCCCGTCATGCGTTCGAAGTTCGCGAGCGACCATGCGGTCTGCTGCGTGAACGCGCGCCGATACGCGTCGCCGCGGAACACGTCGAGCGTGTCCGTCACGTACAGCGCGAGATACTTGCGCGGGCCGCCGTCGGTCGCGCGAAACCGCCGCGCATGCGTGAAGCCGGGAATCGCGACACGCTCCTGCATGTGCTCGCGGTCGTACCACGCGTTGAAATCGGCTTCGTGCGCGGGGTCGATATCCGTCCAGACGCAGAGCTGGCCGTGCGGAAGGGAAAGGCGGGTCATTGCGGGTTCCTTGTGACGGGGGGGTGTCAGGAACCCGCAGTGTCCCGAAGAGGGGCTGCGCCCGTCCAACAAGAAAACAAATTCGCGGTGAACAGGTTTTCTTATGAGCGGCGCGGACGGCGTTTCGCCGCAGCGGCGGCGGGCGGCGCGGATTTCGGCGTGCGTTTTGCCGCCGCGGTTCCGGTTTTTGTCGCCGGCCGGGCAGCGGCCTTGCCGACGGAATCGGCCTTGGCCTTTGCCGATGCGGCCGGCTTCGCATGAGTCGCGGCGGCCGGCATCGCGCGCGCGACTTCGCTCGCCAGTTCCGCGATGCGCGCGGCGACCGGCAGGCCCTGCGTGCGATACGACGCGACGAGCGGCAGTGCGGGGAATTCAGGTTCCACGTCGAGCAGTTCGAGTGCGCCTTCCTGCAGTTCGCGCCCGATGATCGCGGGCGGCAGCGCGGCTACGCCGAAACCGTCAGCGACGAGCCGGATCATCGCGGCGACCGACGTGATGCAGTTGATGCTGGCCGGCCGCTCGACGGCGGCGAACAGCCGCTCGATCGTCGCGTGCGGCCCCGAGTGGCGCGAGAAGCTGATGATCGGGTACGCGGCAAGCCGCGCGACGTCGAGCCGTTCGCCGCCGAGCCCGAGACGCGGGCTCGCCGCCCAGCGCACCGGGAATTCGCACAGCGGCAGGTTCGTGAAGTCGGGGCCTGGCACCGGGTCGGTCTGCAGGATCAGGTCGACGCCGTCGGTGCTGAGCAGGCGGATCAGGTGCAGCGTCGTGTCGCTCGTGATCTCGACGTCGAGGCGCGGATAGCGCTCGCGCAATTGCGCCATCAGCGCCGGAAACCAGCTGTGCACGATCGACTCGATCACGCCGATCCGGATCAGGCCCGCGTCGCTCGCCGCGTCGATGTCGCGCCGCATCTCGCCGTCGAGCCGCACGATCCGCTCCGCGTACGCGAGCATGCGCCGGCCCGCGGGCGTCAGCGTGGCCGAGCGCGTGTTGCGGTCGAACAGCCGCACGTCGAACGCCTCTTCGAGCGACGCGATGCGGCTCGACACGGCCGCCTGCGTCGTGTGCAGTTTCTCGGCCGTGAGCCGGAAGTTCTCCAGCTTCGCGAGCCAGACGAAGGTTTCAAGAAACCGGATGTTCATCGAAGTCCGAACGGTGAGGCGGTGCCGCACGAAGGCGGCGGGATCGGTCGATGTTAGCGGATTTCCGGGGCGGGAAACGAGCGGGGCGCGTGCAGGGCGTGCGCAGGGCCGGGTGCGGGCGACGGCGCGACGGGCGACGTGTGCGGCACGTCGCGCGGTCGCACTCGAGCGCGCATCGTGCGGACGCTTCGCCCCCCCGGCGTCAAAGCTTGTCGAACGCGAGCGTCGGCACATCGACGACCATCGCGCCGCCGTCGGCGACGAGCGTCGCGCCCGTCACGAACGACGCATCGGGCGATGCGAGGAATGCGCACACGGCCGCGATTTCGTCCGGATCGGCCGCGCGCCGCAGCGGTACGTCGGTGCTCACGCGCGCATACGCGCCGTCGAGCGTGTCGCCGTACGCGGACATCAGCGGCGCCATTTCCGCATCGGCCATCGGCGTGCGGACCCAGCCCGGGCACACCGCGTTCGCACGCACGCCGTGCGGCCCGTAGTCGCGTGCGAGCGAACGCGCGAGCCCGAGCAGCGCATGCTTGCCGACCGTGTAGCCGCACACGCCCGGCCCGGCCGCGAGCGCGGCGATCGACGCGACCAGCACGATGCTGCCGCGCTGCGCGATCAGGTCGGGCAGGCACGCGCGTGCGCTGACGAACGCGGTGTCGAGATTCGCGTGCATCGCGTCGCGCCATTGCGCGTCGTCGGTTTCGTCCGCGCGGCCGAGGCCGTGGCCGCCCGCGCACGTGACGAGCGCA
>NZ_VWWG01000328.1:0-2329 GCF_011753085.1 Burkholderia sp. Tr-862 | reverse complement strand
GTGGCCCGTCGCCGTCGGCGCATGCCTCGCGCTGCTGTGGCGCCAGTCGCGCGGCACGGCAGGCGCCGAGCCCGCGAAGGGCGCGGCGCCCGGCAACGGGCAAGCCATCGCCGCAGGCATCATCGCGCCGCTGCATACGCTGACGTTCTGGACTGTGTGCGGGCTGCTGTCGCTCGAAGGCTTCTGGCGCCTGCGCGCGTTCGTCCCCGAAGGCGCATGGAGCTGGAGCGCGTGGGCCTATGGCTTCGGCGCGCTGCTCCTGCTGGTGTCGGGCCCCGGCTCGCGCCTGCACTGGCCCGTCGCGGCGTTCCCGCGCGCCTACCAGGTGTGGGGCGCGGCGCCGCTCGCCGCGTTGCTGTGGCTGTGGAGCATCGCGAGCGTGATCAGCGACGGCAACGCAGCGCCGCTCTTCTGGCTGCCGCTGCTCAATCCGCTCGACATCGCGCAGTGCCTCGTCTTCGTCGCGTTCGCCGCATGGCTGCGCCGCCTGAAGGCGCTCGGCATCGCATGGCACCCGCGCGTCGTCGACTATGCGGCGATCGCGACCATGTTCCTGTGGTTCAACGCGCTGATGCTGCGCACGCTGCATCAGCGCTTCCACCTGGCCTACGACATCGACACCGTGCTGTCGTCGTTCGGCATCCAGCAGGTGTTCATGGTCGGCTGGAGCCTGTTCGCGTTCGCCGGGATGTGGCTGACGCGCCGCGACGGTATCGCCCGCGTGTGCGCGCTCGCGTCGCTGCCGCTGATCGTCGTGATGTGGGTGTGGACCTTCTACGCGAACTTCACGCAGGACGGCGGAAGCTGGGCGCGCGTGCCGCTGTTCAACCCGCTCGATCTCGTGCTCGCGGTCGTCTATGCGCTCGCCGCGTCGTGGTTCGTGCGCACGCGCAAGCTCGGCTGGTCGTTCGGCAACTATCGCGTCGAACTGCTGAGCGCGGTGGGCGCGACCGCATTCCTGTGGCTGAACGCGATCCTGCTGCGCTCCTTGCATCACTGGGCCGGCGTCCCGTACGAATTCGGCGCGATGGCCGAATCGACGCTCGTGCAGGCCTCGGTGTCCGTGTACTGGACGCTCTGCGCGCTCGCGATCACGATCTGGGCCACGCGCCGCGGGCTGCGTCCGCTGTGGTTCGTCGGCGCCGCGCTGCTCGCGCTCACGGTCGTCAAGCTGTTCCTGTTCGACCTGTCGCACGTGACCGGCATCGAGCGCATCGTGTCGTTCATCGGCATCGGCGTGCTGCTGCTGTTGATCGGCTATTTCTCGCCGCTGCCGCCGAAGGCCGCGGCCCAACCGGACGACGCACGATGAAGCGACTCGCAGCCCTGCTCGGGCTGAGCCTGCTCGCGTCGTTCGCGGCGGCCGACGGCACGCCGGGCGCCGGACGCGTTGCGCAACGCTTCTCGCTCGACCTCGACGGCAGCGCCGCGTATTACCAGCTCACCGTGCCGCAGCCCGTGTATGCGGCGAGCCGGCGCGACGATCTCGGCGACGTGCGCATCTTCAACGGCGCCGGCGAGCCCGTGCCGTATTCGCTCGATGCGCCCGCGGCGCCCGCTGTACCGCCGTCGCGCACGTCGGTGCACTGGTTCCCGCTGCCGCCTGCGCGCGCCGACAACGGCAACGCATCGCTCGGCGTGACGGTCGGCCCGGACGGGGCGCTACGCGCCACCGTCGCCGCGCCGTCGCGCGCGAAGCGCGGCGCGGATCTCGTCGACCTGTCGCATGCGAACGGCGACATCGACGCGTTGCTCGTGCACGTGGGCGACGACAGCTACCAGGGGCGTGTCGCCGTCGACGAGAGCGACGACCTGCGCAATTGGCGGCCGCTCGGCAGCACGCAGTTACTGAAGGTCGGCCGCGGTGACGACATGCTGGTGCAGGAACGCATCGCGCTCGAAGGCGCGGCCCCGCGCTACCTGCGGCTGGACTGGCTCGACGGCGCGCCCGCAATCGCGTCGATCGAGATCGAAACGCAACCGCACGATGCGCGCACGGCGGACACGGCGGCCGTGCCGCGCCAATGGCGCGACGCCGTGCACGTGCGGGCCGGCAGCGCGCCCGGCGAGTATCTGTTCGACACTGACGGCGCGTATCCGGTCGACCGCGTGCGCATCGACCTGCCGCAGCCGAATACGGTTGCGCGCGCAACACTGCAGAGTCGCCCGGACGCGCAGGCGCCGTGGCGCGACGTCGCCGGCGCCGTGCTGTTCCGGCTGCAGGGCAAAGGCGCCGAACAGCGCAACCCGCCGCTGGCGTTCGCGCCGAATCCGGATCGCGCGTGGCGGATCGTCGTCGACATGCGCAACGGCGGGCTCGGCGGCGGTA
>NZ_VWWG01000327.1:0-2611 GCF_011753085.1 Burkholderia sp. Tr-862 | reverse complement strand
CCTTCCGGCGCCGCTCACTCCTCACTCATGTCGCGCCTGCGCGCGACACACGCTCATGCAGCGGATTCGCGCGAAGCCGCGTCCTTACGTGCTGCGTTGGCCGTCTGCTTGGCACCGCGCGCCGTCGTTTCGCTGACCGCGTCGAAACCGCTTTGCGCGGCCTCGATCGCCTGCCCCGCCGCTGCGCGCACGGTGTCGGCCGCGGCCGTCGCCGCGGACAGCGCCGAGTTCAGCGCGGCGACCACCGGGGCCGAACCGGCCGGTGCGTGTTTCGACAGTTCGCCGAACACGTCCTTCATGCGCTTGTCGTTCTGCTCGTACTGAACCTGCGCGACCTTCGCCCACTCGGCCTGCGTCGACACCGCGATGTCGAACAAGTGGCGGCCGTACGCGACGGCCTTGCCGGCAGCTTCCTGCGGCACGGCGACCTGCTGCGCGAAGCCCACGGCCGGGTTGCTGGTGTTGAACGCGTTCTTCAGCTTGTCCTCGTACTCCTCCAGCGCCGTCTTGGCCGCCTGTACATTGAGTTCGACGACAGCCTCGAAACCGTTGATCGCCGGACGGGCAAGTGCGAACCATGCGGCGATTCCGGACTGGTAATCGGCAGCGAGTTTTTCGGGGGCAAATACGGACATCGGGTATGCTCCTGTTGGCAATTGCGAGAGACGACACAAAGGAAATGGAAGTCAGATCGACAGCCTGCTCCCTTATTTTCAACCCGCAGACGGCATTGAATGCGAGAAGTTGAAGAAGGCATTTTAGATGCATTAATTGTCAATTAAATGGCATTAATGCTAGGTGAAAACCCTTAAGGGTTGGAATAGCCGCCTCGCGGCCGACGCGTGCGCAGGTGGGGTCATGCTGCAACGCCTTACGTTGAAAAGATTTTTTACTTTTTTACAGCAGCACGCACCGTCTGACCCGCAATATTTACCCCGTCACCATTTCCGTTATTGGAAAAAAGGTGCGCATGAAAACAGAACAACCATCCGTGTAATCGTTTTTCTGCGGATTTATTCTGAAATCGTTACCAGGATTATTTCCGAAATCGCAATCAGAATTATTAACAACAAATTCAATTATCGGATGAATTGCCGCACTTGATGGCGCCGACCTCACCCGACCAGCTCGCGATGCAGCGCGCGAAACTCCTGCGCGAGCTTGTGCGCCGGCTCGAGATGGATCACCGGCGTCGACTGCTGATGCGACTCGCGGATCTTCACCGATGCCGACAGCCGCGACGCCAGCACCGGCAACCCTTCGTCGATGAGTTCGTCGACCAGCCGCTGCGGGAGGCTGGCACGCGGCTGGAACTGATTGATGACGATCCCTTCGACCTCGAGCGCCGCGTTATGGTCCTGCTGGATTTCCTTCACGTTCTCGAGCAGCGTGTACAGCGCGCGGCGCGAGAAGTCGTCGCAATCGAACGGAATCAGGCAGCGCTCGACCGCGATCAGCGCCGAGCGCGTGTAGAAGTTCAGCGCGGGCGGCGTGTCGATGTAGACGGCGTCATAGGTGTCGAGCTCGTTCAGCGCGTCGCGCAGCTTGTAGATCTTGTAGCGCGACTCGAGCTTGCCGTGCAGCGTGTCGAGGTCCGGATGCGCGGGCATCACGTCGAGCCCGTCGAACGGCGTCGGATGGATGAACGACGCGACGTCGACCGGCCGGAAGTTGAACGTCAGCGCCGTCTCGAAGAATTCGGCGACGCCGGGATGCACGTCGTTCGCGCGGTCGCCGAGCAGATAGCGCGTGGAATTCGCCTGCGCGTCGAGGTCGATGACGAGCGTGCGCAATCCTTCGCTCGCGCTGATCGCCGCCAAGTTGCAGACGATCGTCGATTTGCCCACGCCGCCCTTCTGGTTGAATACGACCCGCCGCATGTTGTCTCCTTCGATCTAAACGTCGAAAGAACCAGTTTAACCGGTCAATCGTGGCGACGGGGTGACAGGCGTCAGATGCGCCGCATCGCACCAGAAATGAAAACGTTGCCGGCATGCGGCGCGCCCTCAATGCACGGGGCCGAAATGTTGCAGTGCCGCATGCGCGGTGCTAAACTAGGGGAAAACCCTTAGTTCAAGCTCGCGAAGGAGCAATCGTGTACCCCGTATTTTCGTTTCTGATGGACATGCTGCCGGGCCGCAGCAAGGCGTCGTTTGCGCCCGCGGCCAAAGTGAACCGCGTCACATTCACGGGCACGGTCGACCGCAGCGACGGTGTCGTCCTGTCGATTGACGGTAGCGACGCCCTGGTGCGGTGGCCGAAGGGCGGAAAGTCGGTTGAGCGCGTCAGCAATCTGGTCGCGATCACGGAAGCGTAATTCGCTGGTTCTCCGGGCGCGCTCGGGCGCCCGTTCGGCGTGCACGCGCGACGCCATCGCATCGATGGGTCCGCCGAAGGCCTTGGTCAATGCCATCGGCACTTCACGACTTGCGTATCGAGTCACATCCGGCTCCATTCGACGGAACGGAACCATCCGGTTAGGCACGTTCCAGCCGGATCGAAAAACCTGCACACGCAAAAAGACCCGAAGCTCCAGGCCAAATCACTGATTTAGCTCGGAAGTTCGGGTCCATCCGTACAGCGGGAACTAACGTTCCGCTTAGAACGGAAA
>NZ_VWWG01000326.1:0-2625 GCF_011753085.1 Burkholderia sp. Tr-862 | reverse complement strand
TCCTTGACCGCGGCGGCCGAACCGCCGAGCCCGAACCGTTCGAGCTGGCCGCGCCACCACGCGTCGGTCGCGGCCTGGCAGGCATCCGTGTAGCGGTGGCCGGCGAGCAGCGCGGTATGCGCGAACGCGCGCCACGCGGGGCCGCCGGGCGTGCCGCCGGGGCTGGTCGTCTGCGCGGCGAGCTTGCCGAACAGCTGGAGCGCGTCGGCGTGCGCGCGTTCCCATTGGGCGATGAACGTGGAGAACATGGCGATTCCTCGTGATGAAGGCGCGATGAAGAAGCAATGACGGCGTGATGGCGGCCGCTACGCGGATTACTGACGCGCGGCGCCGAGGCGCTGCACCATCTGCATCACGGCGGCCATTTGCGGCGCGTCGCGGCGGTAGAAGCCGGGATTGAGCGGATTGGCGCTCGTATAGCCCCAGAAATCCCAGCAGCCGGCCGGATTGACGGCCGATTTCTCGACCTGCGGATAGAGCACGATCAGCCGGTTCGTATCGGCGATCTCGTTGTAGCCGACGCCGCGAATCATCCGCTCGCCGACCGTCGCGACGTTCTGCACGCAGCCGTGGAACACCACGTGCACCGCGCACGTCACGCGCTCGCAATCGGCCGGCACGTAGGCATAGCCGGTATCGCCGAGCGACGCGGTGCGTCGCGGATCGAACGCGCGCTGGTCGAACGCCAGCAGCTTGCCGCCCGCCTGCGCCGCCGGCGGATTGAGCGGCTTGTCGGGCGTGCCGTAGATCCAGCGCACGATGTCGTGCGCCTGTTCGAAGCCGCAGTTGTCGATATACGGGCTCGCGTTCGCGCTGCACGCGTTGTCCTCGGGGCGGTTCGTGATGAACGCATGCCCGGCATCCGGCGATGCGCGGTACTGGAGGTTCGCGGCCGGCACCTGCGCGAGCGTGTAGAAGCGCGCGGTCTGGTCGACGACGCGCGTCGACACCACCGTATCCTTCGCGCCGCTGAACACGTAGATGCGCTGGCTGCGCAGCGCGGCCGGATCGTCGATCTCGCCACGCTGCGCGAAGGTGCGCGCGGCGCGCCATGCATCGGCCGCGGACGGCGCGGGGCCGATCGGCTGCATGCACAGCGTGGCCGCGGCCACCACCGGCGGGATCAGTGCGTTCACGCCCGCGCAATAGAACGGGCCTCCCGCGACGATGCCCGCGCCGATCAGCCGGCTCGAGAACGCGACGTCGAACTGCGCGGCCATGAAGCCGCCGGACGACAGCCCCGACACCGACGTGCGCTGCAGGTCGGCCGCATAGGCGGGCAACGGATCGGCGGAAGCGGCGACGGCGTACGGCGCGACCGAAGTCACGGCGGCGACGGCGACGCAGGCGGTGCGCAGCGCGCGGCGCAGCGCGTGCGAAACGGCGAAGCGGGACGGCATCGTGCGGCCGGGCGAGCGAGTGATGTTCATGCGGGACTCCTGTCGTGGCGAATGGCGGATGACGAATCGTTGTAACGGATCGGGTACGGCAAGACCGGACTTCAGCGACGGTTTCAGCTTACGGGTACGCGACGACTTGCGAAATGGCGCGAACGGCATGCGCGGCGACCCGTGACGTTCGGCCGGTGCGGCGTCACGACGCTCATGACAGAAACAGCGCGCGCTCGGCCTGGCGGCGCTTCGTGAGCCCCGCGAGCGGCTTGCCGCCGGCCTTGTTCCAGACGAGGAACTGGTCGGCCGCACGCGCGCTCGTGCCGGCGTTCAGGTAGCGCAGCAGCGTCGACGAGCGCAGCCGCCCCGCGCCGAGATTGAAGACGAACGACATCAGCGCGTCGAACTGCTGCTGCGTGACCGGCACATGCAGCAGCTTGCGCAGGTTCAGCTCGGCGCCGCGCAGGTCGCGGCGCAGCAGCGCCTCCGCTTCGGCGGACGTGAGCGGGCGCGTGAAGCGCTCGTTCGGCAGGATCAGGTGCCCGTAGCCGATCGTCGGCTTGCCGACCGCGTCGAGATAGCGCGCGAGGCGCAGCCCCTCGAACTGCTTGATCAGCGCGATGCCCTGCGCACCGGTGCGTTCAGGCCGGTTCGCCATCGTCGTTCTCCTTGCTGCCCGGCCGTGCGCGCGGCACCAGGCGATGCGTGTATTCGTCGATCACGCGCATGATCGCTTCGGGCGGCGGCAGCGCCGCGAACTGCATTTCGATGTCGATGTGCTCGGTGTCGCGCTGCCGCGCGTTGCCCTGCGCATCCTTTTTCCCGGAACGCGGCGCGAACGTCACATAGAAGCGGCTGCGCTGGTCGTCGTCGCCCGCGACGCCGCCGGCCGGCAGCGCCTCCGTGAAGTCGCCGCGCACGGTCAGGTGCACGATCATCCGGTCGAGCGCGAGCCCGCGCGGCGTGGCAAGCGCGACGAGCGGCACCGGCATCGTGTGCTCCGCGTCGAGCGCGACCGTGACCTCGCGCGGCGCGAGCAGGCCGTCGTCGCGCAGGTCGAAGAACTGGTCGAGCACGGCCGTGTACTGGTGCGCGAGCAACTGGTTCGCGGCGGCGGCGGCGTGCTGCATCCCGCGCGCGATCTCGTCGAGCGCGATGCCGCGCGGTGGCGGGCGTGCGTCGTCGGCCGGCATGCCGGGCGAAGGGGCGGGTGGCGCTGGCGGGGCAGGCGGGA
>NZ_VWWG01000325.1:0-2436 GCF_011753085.1 Burkholderia sp. Tr-862 | reverse complement strand
CACGCGGCAAAGCGCCGGTGCCGCTGGCGGACGCCGGGCGGCACGCGCGGCGCGGCGTCCGCCGCATCGAGCGCGTGCAGCGGCGCGTTGCAGCGCAGGCACAGCCGGAACGGCCGCATGTGCGGCGCGAGGTCGAGCCGCGCGAACAGCTCGTGCAACTGCGCATCCGGCTGCTGCGCGTGCAGGTAGCAGCCGCGTACGACCGCGCGCCGCTTCAGCAGCTCGCGGTCGCGGGTCAGCACGATCCGGCCTTCGCGCGCGGCGAGCGCGACGAGTTCGTCGTCGCGGTAGTGGTTGTCGTAGCAGGTGTCGAAGCCGGCGAGGCGCAGCAGCTGTGCGAGGCCGCCGAGATGCGCGTCGGCGACGAAGCGCCAGCGCTCCGGTTGCGGCAGCAGCGATTCGGTGGCCGGCCGCGCGCGTTCCGGATGGATGTCGACCCGGTCGCCGTCGCCAAGCGGCCGGTCGAGGGCGGCCGGCGCGCCGTTCACGCAGAGCCGGCCGATTTCCGTATGCGGGACGCCGAGCGCCTCCACCGCGTGCTTGACCGTCGCATCGCGCGCAAACGCGTGCGCGAACGCGCACTCGCGCTGCGCGCGTGCGAGAAACGCGTTCAGTTCGCCGTGGAAGCGGAAGGTCGCGGTCGCCATGCGCGCAGTATCGCACCGCGCGCGGCCGGTGGCGGGGGGCTGCAGGCCGCCGCCATCTGTGTTTAACTCCCCGCTTCACGGGTCGAAGGAGCGGGAAATGGATCTTGGATTTATCGGACTGGGCGAAATGGGGCAGGCGATCGCGACGAACCTGCTGAAGGCCGGGCATGCCGTGCGGGTCTGGAACCGGTCGCGCGAGCGCGCCGAGCCGCTCGCCGCGTTGGGCGCGCAGATCGTCGCTACGCCGGCCGATGCGTTTCGCGGCGATGCCGTGTTCTCGATGCTCGCCGACGATGCGGCCGCGCGCGAAGTATTCGACGACGCGCTGCTCGCCGAGGCGCCGCGCGGCCTGATCCACGTGAACATGGCGACGGTGTCGGTCGCGCTCGCCGAATCGCTCGCGCACGCCCACGCGTCGCGCGGCCTCCAGTACGTCGCCGCGCCCGTGATGGGACGCCCGGACGTCGCGGCCGCGGCCCGCCTGACGATCATGGCCGGCGGCCCGGCAGAGGCGATCGACCGTGTGCAGCCGCTGTTCGACGCGATCGGCCAGAAGACCTGGCGGTTCGGCTCGCTGCCACAGCATGCGAACGTCGCGAAGATCGCGGCGAACTTCACGCTCGCGTCGGCGATCGAGACGCTCGGCGAGGCGTCCGCGCTGCTCGGCGCGCACGGCGTCGCGATGCGCGATTTCCTCGACGTGATCACGAACAGCGTGTTTCCGGGGCCGGTCTACGAAGGCTACGGCGGGATGATCGCCGAGCGCAGCTACGAACCCGCGCGTTTCAAGGCGCGTCTCGGGCTGAAGGACGTGCGGCTCGCACTGCAGGCCGGCGACGCGGCGTCGGTGCCGCTGCCGGTGGCGAGCGTCGTGCGCGACAGCCTGCTCGATGCGCTCGCGCACGGCGGCGGCGAGCAGGACTTCGCGGTGCTCGGCGAAGTCGCGCTGCGCCGCGCGGGCCGCTGAGCCGACGCGGGACAGCAGCGCCGCGCACGCGGCATAATCGACATTTCATTTCTCTTTCGGTCGGGGCGGTCATGAACCTGCATACGTGGTGGCTTTTCGTGGCGACGGTGTTCGTCGTGTCGGCGATTCCGGGTCCGAACATGCTGCTCGTGATGACGCACGGCGCGCGGCACGGGCTGCGCCGCTCGTCGGCGACGATGGCCGGCTGCCTGAGCGCGCTGGTGCTGATGCTGGCGGTGTCCGCGGCGGGGCTCGGGGCGGTCCTCGAGGCATGGCCGGCAATGTTCGATGGATTGCGCCTCGCGGGCGCGGCCTATCTGATCTATCTCGGCGTGAAGGCGTGGCGTGCACGCGTCGACGACGCGCCGACCGGCGACGTCGATGCCGTTTCGCAGGGCGCATCGGCATCGCGCTGGACGCTGTTCCGCAATGGTTTCCTGGTCGCGGGCAGCAACCCGAAGGCGATCCTGTTCGCGGCCGCGCTGCTGCCGCAATTCATCAATGCAGCCGAGCCGACGCTGCCGCAATTCGGCATCCTCGTCGTCACGTTCGCGGTGATCGAGGTGAGCTGGTATCTCGTCTACGCGTCGTTCGGCACGCGCATCGGCGCGACGCTGAAGAGCCAGAGCGTCGCGAAGGTCTTCAACCGGCTGACGGGCGGCATCTTCGTCGGCTTCGGCGCGATGATGGCGCTGGTCCGTCACTGATTTCGGCCGCGCGGCCCGCCGCACGCCCCGCACCTCGTCAGAGGGCGGGGCGTTTTCACATCCGGGGCCGCGTCACGCGCGCGGCCGCACGGTGACGCCGCTGCGGCGCG
This sequence comes from Burkholderia sp. Tr-862, assembly GCF_011753085.1. NCBI lineage: Bacteria > Pseudomonadati > Pseudomonadota > Betaproteobacteria > Burkholderiales > Burkholderiaceae > Burkholderia > Burkholderia sp. Tr-862. Next base: position 5 of record NZ_VWWG01000325.1, on the reverse strand, counting down.
CGGCA
>NZ_VWWG01000324.1:0-2551 GCF_011753085.1 Burkholderia sp. Tr-862 | reverse complement strand
GCGTGTGCGGCTGCATCCAGGCAGGGGCGGGCGCCGCGGCTGCATGTGCGTTGTCGTGCCCGGTCGGTTCGTTGCCGGCCGTCGGCGGGTGCGGGACGCCATTACCCGGCCCTAATGCCTGATGCGCAACCGGATTGCCCGGCGCCTGTGGCGTCGCGCCGTTGGCGAAGCGCGGCGCATTGGGGGCTTCGGCGTTCATCGGTCGCGCGCCATTGGGCACGACCGGCGTCGGCGCGCCCGGCCGTGCAGCCTGTGTGAGGGCCGGCTGACCTTCGTGCGGCGCGTGCGCCGGCTGCACGACGGGGCCGTGCGGATTCACGAGCTGCACGTTGCGCATCGCCCACGCACCGGCTTTCGGATTGCCCGGAACACGGACCGGGCGAGCCGTATAGTCGGCCGGCACGCTGGTTCGCGCGACAGGGGCGCCCGCGCCCGGCACGTGTGCACCTTCCCGTGCGAGATGGACGGCCGCCTGATCGCGATACGCGGCCGGCACTGCCGGATTGCGCGTCGCGACGAACGAGTGCTGCCCGATCGCCGCCGGCGGGCGGTAGCTGGCCGTGCGCAATCCGCCATTCAGGCTCTGGCGTACCGGCGCAATGCCGGGCGTGCCCGGCATCACGTGCGCGTTGCGCCATTGCTGCGGATCGACATGCTGGGAGAAGCGCGCGACCGGCTGGCCGTGCACGAACGCGGACGCCGGCACGGCCGTGATCGCGTGCGGCGCGCGGAAGTTCACGTACGTCTTGTTGATGTTCGTAATGTTGGTGATGTTCGTCACGTTCACGGTCTTGTTCACCGTGACGTTGTTCACCACGATATTCCGGTTCACGCGTTCGTAGTAATGCGGGCTCCAGCCGCCCCAGCCGGGATGCCACGCCTCGCCCGGGCCGAGTGCGAACCATGCGCAGCCGGCCGCGGCGACGCCGCCGACCGTCAGCGCGACGCTCCAGTCGGGACCGCCGCCGCCGCCCACGAATGCGACCAGCGCCGGTGCATAGGCGGGCGGCTGGCTGACGGCCACCGGGCCGGGCACCCACGCCCAGCTGTCGTCGACATGGGCCCAGCGGCCGTAGTGGTACGGCGCGAAGCCCCACGGGGCATCGTCGACCCAGGTCCAGCCCCAGGGCGCCTGCCAGATCCAGTGACCGTCGTGATACGGCGCCCAGTCGGCCGGCGTGTCGTTCGGCACCCAGACCGCCCCGTAGTTCGGGGTCTCGCGCCACGTCCCGTTCGCGTCGAGATCCTGGTAGCCGGGAATGTCGCGCGACACGTAGCGGGCCGATACCGAGCGCTGCTCGGCCGCATCGCGGCTGGCGGCCCACTGGTCGAGCGCGTCGGGGGCCGGCGCGGCCGATTGCTGCGCGACCTGCAGGTCGGTGCCGGTGAACACGACCTGCTGGCCGGGCGACAGCGGATACTGCCCGTTGCTGCCGTACACGGTCGCGCTGCCGCTGCGCACGGTGACCGTCGTGCTCGCGCCGTTCGGCGCGACATCGACGCGATAGTCGCCGGGGCCCGTGAGGCCGAGCGCGAGATTGGGCGTATCGATTTCGTACGACCCGCCGGGTGGCAGATCGCGCACGTGCGTCGACACGGTGCCGAGCCCGACCTTCAGTTGCGTCGTCGTGTCGTCGAGGTTCAGCACCGACAGGCTCGTCGATTCGCCGAGTCGCACCGCGGTCGAGCCGATGTGCAGCTCGGAGCGCGCGCCGGCGTCGTTCCACAGCTGGTCGCCCGTCGTCAGCGGCCGGTTCACGGCGGCGTATGACCACGTATCGGTGCCGGCCGGCTCCGTCGTCACGGCGCCCGACATGTAGTTGAGCCGGGCGACGCGGCTCGGCGGATCACCGCCCGGTTGCCGGGCGGCGGCCGCGTACGGCGCGGCCTGTGTCGTTTGCGCGAATGCGCAAGGCAGTGTCGCCAGCGCGGCGAACGCGAGCAGTGTGCAGCGGGCGGTTCGCTTGAGCGTGAACAGGGAGGCCATGTTGAGCGTCTTCGTCGTTATTGCGGCGCGTCGATTCGTGCCGTCCAGTTCACGATATCCGCTCGGCCTGTTTCAGTGCTCGGTGTTTTGTAAGTCGAATGGCACGCGATGTAACAAAACCTGTCCGGCGCGCGCCGTTGTCGTCCGGTCGCAATGCGCGTGTCAAGCGGACGTAAGCCAGTCGTCGAAAACCTGCCGTCCGGGCACGGTGACGCGCAGCACGCGCGGCCGCGCCGTGCGTTCGATCCACCCGTGTGCGCAGAAGCTGTCGAGCAGTGCCGCGCCCAGTGCGCCGCCGAGATGCGCGCGCCGCTCGCTCCAGTCGAGGCAGCCGCATGCGAAGCGGCGCCGGCGCGTGCGCTGCTGGGCGACGTCGATGCCCCAGTGCGCGAGTGCTTGCGTGCCGAGCTCGGTGGTCTCGATCGCATCGCCGTCCGCGTGCAGCCAGCCGCGTGCGGTGAGGCCGTCGAAGATGCGGACCGCGAGTTCGCCGGCCATGTGGTCGTAGCACGTGCGCGCGTAGCGCAGCTCGGCCGGCACCGTGCGCGCCGGCGGCGGCACGGG
>NZ_VWWG01000030.1:0-54626 GCF_011753085.1 Burkholderia sp. Tr-862 | reverse complement strand
TGCCGGGCGCGCCGGCCTTCGACGAATTCCCGCTCGCGCAGTGGCGGCGCTGCATCGAACGGGCCTGGCGCACGGCGGGGCCGGCGCAACTCGGCTACCAGTCGGCCGAAGGCGATGCGGTGCTGCGCGACGCGATCGCCGGCTATCTGCGTGCGTCGCGCGGCGTGCGCTGCGACGCCGCACAGGTGATCGTCACCGACGGCACGCAAGGCGCGCTCGACCTGTGCGCCCGCGCGTTGGCGGACGCGGGCGATGTCGCGTGGATCGAGAACCCCGGCTATCAAGGTGCGCGCAACGCGTTTCTCGCGGCCGACCTGCGTGTCGAACCGATCGGCGTCGATGCGCAGGGGCTCGCGCCGCATCCGGACGACTGGCGCGATCGTGCGCCGAAGCTCGTCTACATCACGCCGTCGCATCAGTATCCGCTCGGCGCGGTGATGAGCCTCGAACGGCGGCTCGCGCTCGTCGCCCATGCGCGCGCGGCCGGCGCCTGGATCGTCGAGGACGACTACGACAGCGAGTTCCGCCACCACGGCACGCCGCACGCGGCCGTGCAGGGGCTCGCCGACGATGCGCCCGTGATCTATCTCGGCACCTTCAGCAAGGTGATGTTTCCCGCGTTGCGGCTCGGCTTCATGGTCGTGCCGCCCGCGCTGGCGCAGCCGCTGCGCGACGCGGCGGGCGCGCTGATGCTGCAGGGCCGCGCGGTCGAGCAGCGCGCGCTCGCGGATTTCATCGACGCGGGGCATTTCACGCGGCATCTGCGGCGCATGCGGCGCGTCTATGCGGAGCGACGCGACGCGTTGCACGATGCGCTGGCGCGGCGGCTGGGCACGCGGCTGACGGTGTCGGGCGGCGCTGGCGGCATGCATCTGTCCGCGCGGCTCGACGTGCCGGTGGCCGATACGGAACTGAGCCGCGTCGCGCAGGCGCACGGGCTGATCCTGCGGCCGCTGTCGTCGTTCTGCGTGCCGGGCACCGCGCACGGCTACAACGGGCTCGTGCTCGGCTACGGCGGCGTGCCGGCCGAGCGGATGGACGCGCTCGCGCGCCGGATCGGCGAGATGATCGACCGCGTGCTGGCCGCGCGGTGACGGCCGTCGCGCCGCGTTCCGATGGCGGTGGGGCGCGACGGCGCGCGGCTGCGCTTACCCGCGCAGCGGCGGATTGATGCGCGCGAATGCGTCCTGCCGGCGGTACGGGAAATACGGATACGGCGCTTCGACCGCACTCGCCGCATCGAGCTTCGCGATCTGCGCGTCGGTCAGCGACCAGCCCACTGCGCCGAGGTTCTGGCGCAGCTGTTCCTCGTTGCGCGCGCCGACGATCACCGACGACACGGTCGGCCGTTGCAACAGCCAGTTCAGCGCGATCTGCGGGACGGTCTTGCCGGTTTCCTCCGCGATCGCGTCGAGCACATCGACCACGTCGTACAGGCGTTCGTCGTCGACCGGCGGCCCGAAGCCGGCCGTGTCGTGCAGGCGGCTGCCTTCCGGGAGCGGCGTGTTGCGGCGGATCTTGCCGGTGAGCCGGCCCCAGCCGAGCGGGCTCCACACCAGCGCGCCGAGGCCCTGGTCCGCGCCGAGCGGCATCAGGTCCCACTCGTAGTCGCGGCCGACGAGCGAGTAATAGACCTGGTTCGCGACGTAGCGCGACCAGCCGTGCCGGTCGGCCGCCGCAAGCGATTTCATGATTTGCCAGCCGGCGAAATTCGATACGCCGATGTAGCGCAGCTTACCCACGCGCACCAAGTCGTCCAGCGTCGACATCACTTCCTCGACCGGCGTGGCCGCGTCGAACGCGTGAAGCTGCAGCAGGTCGATGTAGTCGGTGTCGAGCCGGCGCAGCGCGTCGTCGACCGCGCGGATCAGTCGCGCGCGCGACGTGCCGGCGTCGTTCGGCCCGTCGCCGGTCGGCAGCCCCGTCTTCGTCGAGATCAGCACCTGGTCGCGCCGTCCGTGGATCGCGGCGCCGAGCACGCGCTCGGAGGCGCCGTCGGAATACACGTCGGCCGTGTCGAACAGGTTGACACCGGCTTCGAGGCAGATGTCGATCAGGCGGCGCGCTTCGTCGACGCCCGTGTTGCCCCATGCGCCGAACAACGGGCCGGTGCCGCCGAACGTGCCTGCGCCGAAGCTCAGCACGGGAACCTTGAGGCCGGAGCGGCCGAGCGTGCGGTATTCCATGTCGTGTGCCCTCTCTTGAGCGGAAGCCGGCGCGAGTGGGCGCCGGCAAGGTGGATCCTCACTCTAGCGCTTGCGGTTCAACCGGATAATTGGGCAGACTTCGAAAATATCATTCGGAGAATGCGAAGAATGCTGCTCGATAACCTGGCGCTGTTCCTGCGCATCGTGGAAAAGGGCGGGCTGGCCGCGGCCGGCCGCGAGGTCGGCCTGTCGCCGGCCACGGTCTCCGAGCGGCTGGCGGCGCTCGAGAGCCATTACGGCGCGGCGCTGCTCACGCGCACGACCCGCGCGATCAGCCTGACCGACGAGGGCCGCACGCTGGTGGCCGGCGCGCGGCGCCTGCTTGCCGAAGCGGACGAGCTCGAAAGCCGCGTGCGGCTCGGCGCGCAGACGCTGTCGGGGCCCGTGCGGCTCAGCGCGCCGGCCGATCTCGGGCAGGCGCGCGTCGTGCCCGTCGTCGACGCGTTCCTGGCCGAGCATCCGGGCGTCACGGTCGACCTGCATCTCGGCGACGGCTATGTCGATCTCGTCGGGCAGGGGCTCGATTTCGCGATCCGGCGCGGCACGCTCGCGGACAGCGCGCTGCGCAGCCGCTCGCTCGGCCGGTCGCGCCGCGTGGTGTGCGCCGCGCCCGCCTATCTCGCCTCGCACGGCACGCCGCGGCATCCGGACGAACTCGCCGCGCACGACTGCATCGTGATGCGTTTCGGGCAGGAACTGTATGCCGAGTGGCCGTTCCGCATCGACGACGAACTGAAGCGCGTGATGGTGCGTGGCCGGCGTGTGGCCAACGACGGTGCGCTCGTGCGCGCGTGGTGCGTCGCGGGGCACGGGCTCGCGCTGAAGTCGCTGCTCGACGTCGAGCAGGATCTGGCGTCCGGCGCGCTCGTCGAGATCCTGCGCGACTTCTCGCCGGGCGAAGTCGACCTGCAGATCGTTTATCCGGGCGGCGCCGCGCAGCCGCGGCGTGTGCGGGCGCTGATCGAGCAACTGGCGCAGGCGCTGGCAGCGGGATGATCGCAACCGGATCGCGCCGCGCCGGATGCCTCCGCATGCCGGCCGCGACGTGGTGACGTCGGATGCGGTGCGATAGCGGACGAAGCCGCTGCCGGCACGACAGCGAACGCACATACTGCCCGCCGGACCGGTTGTCCACGTTTCGTCATTTAGCTAATATTCGAAACGTCAAACGAAACCGCAACCCATGGACGACGTCACCCGCATCAGCGCACTGGCCAACGAAAGCCGTCTGGCCGTGATGCGCTGGCTCAAGCAGCCGCGCGAGCATTTTCCGCCGCAGCCGCACGGCGACTTCGACGAACTCGGCGTGTGTTGCACCTACATCACCGAGAAGCTCGGCATCGCGCCGGCGACGACCACGCGGCACATGCGCATCCTCGCGGATGCCGGGCTCGTGCAGGCGACGCGCGTCGGCAAGTTCACGTACTACAGGCGGATCGACGATGCGCTGCATCAGTTGGGCCGCGATCTCCTGCAACTTTGACCTTCACCGAGGCAATCGACATGGATGAACTCGCCCTGCTGGCCGACGCCGACCGGCGCGCGCATGCGTATCTCGCGGCGACGAACGAACGGCGCGCGTATCCCGACGCGGCCGCGCTCGCCGGTCTTGCGGCCTTCGACGAGCCGCTGCCCGATACGGGCCGTCCGGCCGACGACGTGCTGCGCCTGCTCGACGAGCGCGGCACGCCCGCGACCGTCGCGTCAAACGGCCCGAACTACTTCGGCTTCGTGATCGGCGCGACGCTGCCGGCCGCGGCGGCGGCCGAGCGGCTGATGCTCGCGTGGGACCAGTGTGCGTCGTCGTTCGCCAATTCGCCGGTGGCCGCGACGATCGAGCGGCAGGCCGCGCGCTGGATCGTCGACGTGCTCGGGTTGCCCGAGGGCAGCGCGGTCGGCTTCGGCACGAGCGCGACGGCCTGCACGCTCGTCGCGCTGGTCGTCGCGCGGCGTGCGCTGCTCGCGCGCAAGGGCTGGGACGTCGACGAGGACGGTCTGATCGGCGCGCCCGAGGTCAAGGTGGTGGTCTCCGAGTTCGTGCACGTCACGGTGAAGAAGGCGCTGCGCGTGCTCGGCTTCGGGATGAAGCGCGTCATCGTCGCGCCGGTCGACACGCACGGCCGCATCGACCCCGCGCAGTTGCCGCCGCTCGACGACATGACGATCCTCTGCGTGCAGGCCGGCGAAGTGAACACCGGCGAATTCGATCCGTTCGCGGCGTTGATTCCGCTTGCGAAGGCCGCCGGCGCGTGGGTGCACGTGGACGGCGCGTTCGGGCTGTGGGCGCGCGCGTCGTCCAAACGCGCGCTGACCAACGGCATCGACGGCGCGGACAGCTGGACGACCGACGGCCACAAGTGGCTCAACACGCCGTACGACGGCGCGATGGTGATCTGCCGCGACGCGGCCGCGCTCGCGACAGCGATGAACAGCGATGCCGTCTACCTGAGCGGCGCGCAGGACGCGCAGAAGAACCTGAACCTCGAATTCTCGCGGCGCGCGCGCGGCATTCCGGTGTGGGCCGCGCTGCGCGCGCTCGGCCGCGCCGGCGTGGCGACGATGATCGAGCGGCATTGCGCGCAGGCCGCGCGCGTCGCGGACGGCCTGCGCGCGGCCGGCTACGACGTGCTGAACCGCGTCGTGCTGAACCAGGTGCTCGTGCGCGCCGGCACCGACGACGAGACGACCGCGATCCTCCAGGCCGCGCAGGATTCGGGCGATGTGTGGTTCGGGCAGACCGTGTGGCAGGGGCGGCCGGCGTTCCGGATCAGCGTGTCGTCGTGGCGCACGGAGGACGAACACATCGATCGTCTCGTCGCGTTGCTGACGAAGCTGCGCGGCGTGCACGTGGGCTGAGCGGCGGCGGCGCGCATGCGTCGCCAACCCGTCGAAGAAGCTGCCTGTCGACAGCATTCCTTTCCTTCCCGCCATCAGCGGCGGGGTTTCCCGGAGCAATTCGCGATGATCGTCGTGAACCAGCAACGACTGTGGGATTCGCTGATGGAGATGGCGAAGATAGGCGCGACCGCGCACGGCGGCAGTTGCCGGCTCGCGCTGAGCGCCGACGAGGTGCTCGGCCGGCAACGCTTCATTCGCTGGTGCGAGGAAGCCGGCTGCGAAATCCGCATCGATCCGATCGGCAACGTGTTCGCGCGCCGGCCCGGCACGCAGCCCGATGCGCCGGCCGTGATGTGCGGCAGCCATCTCGACACGCAGCCGCTCGGCGGCCGCTTCGACGGCGTCTATGGCGTGCTCGCGGGCCTCGAGGCGATTCGCGCGCTGAACGAGCACGGCATCGTCACCCGCCATCCGGTCGACGTCGTCGCGTGGACCAACGAAGAGGGTTCGCGCTTCACGCCGGGCATGATGGGCTCGGCCGTCTACGCGGGCGCGCTGGATCTCGATTACGCGCTGGCCCGGCCGTGCATGCAGACGGGCGTGCGGCTCGGCGACGAACTCGAGCGTACCGGCTTCGCCGGCCGCGAGCGCGAGCGGCAGATGCCGAAAGCCTATTTCGAAGCGCACATCGAACAGGGTCCCGTGCTGGAGAACGCCGGCCTGCCGATCGGCGTCGTGACCGGCGTGCAGGGCATCTACGAACTCGACGTCACGGTGACCGGCTTCGAGTCGCATGCGGGCACGACGCCGATGAGCGTGCGCCGTGACGCGATGGGCGTGGCGGCCGCGATGATCGCCGCGATCGTCGACCATGGGCATGCGTTCGATGCCGATGCGCGCGTGACCGTCGGTCATGTCGCGTGCCAGCCGAACTCCCCGAGCACGATACCCGGTCTCGTCAAGTTCAGCGTCGACGTGCGCCATCCGTCGCTGCCGGCGCTGAAGCAGCTCGTCGCCGATATCGAGGCGATCTGCCGGGAACGGACCCCGTTACGCGGCACGCAGGTACAGGTGCAGACCATCGCCGAATACGAGCCGGTCGTGTTCGATGCCGAGTGCGTCGCGCGCGTGCGGCAGGCGACGTCCGCCGCCGGCTATCCGTATCTCGAGATGTGCAGCGGCGCGGGGCACGACGCGGTGAACCTGTCGTACGTCGCGCCGAGCGCGATGGTGTTCGTCCCGTGCAAGGCCGGCCTGAGCCACAACGAGGCCGAGGATGCCGATCCGGTGCACCTCGCGCAAGGCGCGTCGGTGCTGGCGAACCTGCTGGCCGATTGCGCGCGGTAGTGGTGTCGGGGTGTGCGCCGACGGGCGCATACGCGTTTCTCATCCGCGTGAAAATGCCGGACAATAGCGCGGCATGCGCGCCGCGCCGGCCCGGGCGGCACGTTCAACCGCTGCATCACGCTGACGAGATCCCCATGTCCACGACACCTCCCCGGGAACTGCTGAAAGCTGCCGACATCGCGAAGATGGAACCGACGCGCGCGGTGCATTCGCTGAATCCCAATGCCGTTCGCCTCAAAAGGCAGCTCAGCGACCTGACCGGCCTCACGCAAATCGGCGCTCACCTGCTCACGCTGATGCCCGGTCACGAATCGGCCGAATATCACCGTCACCTGTACGAGGAAGAATGCGTGTACGTGCTGTCCGGCACCGGCACGGCCACGCTCGGTGAGCGCGCTTTCGACATCGGGCCGGGCGATTTTCTCGGCTTTCCGCGCGGCGGCGATGCACACACGTTGCAGAATACCGGCGACGTGCCGCTGCAACTGTTCATCGCCGGCCAGCGCCTCGAACACGACGTGTGCGAATACCCGAGAATCGGCAAGCGGCTTTACATCGCCGGCGAACTCGAAGATTTCGTCGATCTGCCGAAACGGCCGTAGACGGCACGCCTCCGCATCGGCCGTCGCCGCGCTTATGATGCGGGAACGCTACTCACGGGATTCCACGCCATGGACGCGCCGCATCCGCCGATGAATGCCCCGATTTCCGAAACGGAACCTGAAACCGAAACCATCGCCGAGCCGCGCGCGTCGCGCGTGCATCGGCCTGTCGCGCTCGTCACCGGATCGACGTCGGGGATCGGCGCGGCCATCGCACGACGCCTGTCGGCGGATGGCTATGCGGTGATCCTGCATTCGCGCAGCTCCGCCGACACCGGCCGCGCGATGGCGGCCGAGCTCGGCGCGAGCTACGTGCAGGCCGATCTCGCCGACGATGCGCAACGCGTGCGGTTGATCCGCGACGCGCTCGCGGTGCACGGGCGGCTCGACGTGCTGGTCAACAATGCGGGCGCGAGCCGTGTGATTCCGCACAACGATCTCGCCGCCGCGACGCCCGACGTATGGCGTGAGATGCACGAGATCAACGTGATCGCGCCGTTCCGGCTCGTCGCCGAGGCGCAGCCCGCGCTGCTCGAAGCGGCGTCGAGCGGGCGCGCCGGTTGCGTGATCAACGTCAGCTCGCATGCGGGCGTGCGGCCGAAGGGCGCGTCGATTCCGTACGCGGCGGCGAAGGCCGCGCTCAATCACACGACGCGCCTGCTCGCGCGCACGCTCGCGCCGGCGATTCGCGTCAACGCGGTGGCGCCGGGGCTCGTCGATACGCCGCTGACGGCCGACTGGACCGAAGCGCAGCAGCTCTGGCACGAGCGTGCGCCGATGCGCCGCGCGGCGACGCCGGACGACGTCGCGCACACGGTCGCGATGCTCGTCGCGTCCGACTACGTGACGGGCGAGATCGTGATGCTCGACGGGGGAATGAACCTGACGTGATGCGGCGCGCTGAGGTCGTGATTCGGCGACGCAGCGAGGCCGCCGAGCGGCCTCGATCCGGTGTCATTCGCCGGCGGCCGATGCCTGCCGGCGCGATCGCACCGTTCACCCAAGGTTCGCCCGCAGCCGCGCGAGTGCCTGATCGTGCGTGCGTTCGAACTTCAGCGGCGTGACCGCGATGTAGCCTTCGCCGAGCGCGACCGTTTCCGAATCCGCATCGTCGTCGCGCGGTGCGCGCGTCAGCTTCAGCCAGTGGTATTCAATGTCGCGCGGATCGCGCCCCGACACGATGTCGACGCCTTGCAGCGTGCCGGCGCCCTGGTTCGTCACCTTCAGGCCGCGCACGTCGTCGGCCGGCCGCGGCGGGAAATTCACGTTGAGGCACGCATCGCGGTCCCAGCCGGCGGCGACGAGCCGGCGAATCACGTCCGGCGCGTGCGTGCGCGCCGTATTCCACGGCACTTCGTTGCGATCGCTGAATGCCTGGCTCAGCGCGATCGCCGGCACGCCGACCAGCATGCTCGTCATCGCCGCGCCGACGGTGCCGGAGAATACCGTTTCGGTGCCGAGGTTCGCGCCGCGATTCACGCCGGACAGCACGAAGTCGGGCCGCGCGTCCTTCATCAGGTGGCTGACCGCGATCGCGACGCAATCGCCCGGCGTGCCGCGCACGGCGAAGCGGCGCTCGCCCTTGCGATGCACGCGCAGCGGTTCGTGCAGGCTCAGCGAATGCGACGTGCCGCTCTGGTCTTCCGCCGGTGCGACGATCCACACTTCGCGCGCCAGTTGCATGGCGACCTGTTCGAGCACTTCAAGGCCGGGGGCGTCGAATCCGTCGTCGTTGGTGAGCAGGACGCGGTCGAACAGCGGGCGGGTTTCTTGCATCGGGATGATCCTCGCAGGTAGGCAATGAGAGGGGAAAGGCATCGCGGGTACACCCGCAAGGCTAGCATTGCGTCGTGACGCGTGTCGTGCCGTGTAGTGCCGTGTAGTGCCATGCAGTGCCGCGCCCTGCTCGCGCATGCGAAAACGGGCGCATGATGCGCCCGTTCGTTGGTTCGACGTGCCGCCCGCGCGGCGGGTCGGACCGCGTTATCCGAGCAGATGCCGCAGCAGGCCGGCCGACACGACGCCGACGATGACGGTCGGCAGGATCGACAGGCGCGTCGACGCGACCAGTGTGACGGCGAGCGCGAGCAGGTCGGCCGGGCGCGTCGACACGAAGGCCGGCGCGATCACCGAGATCAGCACGCAACCGGGCACGTTCTCCATCACCGATGCCATTCGCGGGCTCAGCGTGCGGTTGCGCAGCAGCACGTAGCCGAGGACGCGCGACAGGTAGGTCGTCGACGCCATCAGCACGATGGTCGCCACCGTCGCGAAATCAGGCAGCATCGCGCGGCTCCCACAGCAGCGCGGCGATCAGCCCCGCGCACGCGCCGGCCGCGACGTACCACGCGCCGGGCACGGCCAGGTGCGTGGCGGCTGCGACGACGAGGCTCACGAACCACGGACGGCTCGCGCGCATGCCCTTCCACATCCCGCGCAGCAGCACCAGAAACACGGCCGTAAACGCCATGTCGAAGCCGTATTGCTCGACGTTGCCGATCGTCGGGCCGACCGCCGCGCCGAATGTCGTCATCGAGATCCACGTCAGGTAGAGCCCCGAGCACACGCCCGCGTAATAGGGGACGCTGATGTGCGTGGCCGAGCGCGAGCGCGCGTCGGCGAGCGACATCGCCCAGCTTTCGTCGCACATGAAGAACAGCGCGGCGAACGCGCGGCGGCGCGGCAGGCGCCGGATATACGGCGCGAACGCCGCGCCCATGAGGATATGGCGCGAATTCACGAGGAACGACATCGCGACGATCAGCGCGATGTGCGGCGGCGACGTCCACAGATGGATCGCCGCGAATTCGGAGCCGCCGCCGAAATTCAGGCCCGTCATCATCGGGACCTCGAACAGGCTCAGCCCTTTTTGCGCGGCCTGCGCGCCGAGCACCAGCGCGAACGGCACGAAACCCAGCATGACGGGCAGCGCCGCGCGCAATCCGCGACCCATCTCGGCGACATGGGCGGGCTTGTCGCGAAGCCCGGACGATGTTGAAACGCTACTGCTCATTACTCCTCCTTGGGGAGGAGGATTGTCTGCTTTTTTGACTCGAATCGGGTTGCGTTGTGGCCAGATCTTCCGGAGAATTTGGCATTGAACGCGTGTATCGCCATTTTTTTGGAATTGGATGCCAATGAAGCTTGACGCTATCGACCGGCGGATCCTGAGCGCGCTGCAGCGCGACGGCCGCATGCAGAACGTGGAACTCGCGCACGAGGTCGGGCTGTCGCCGTCGCCGTGCCTGCGGCGCGTGCGGCTGCTCGAGGAAGCGGGCGTGATCGAGAAGTACGTGGCCGTGCTGAACCCGGCGAAGGTCGGCAAGGGGCTGACGATCTTCACGCGCGTATGGCTGAAGGGGCAGGACGCGGAATCCGTGAACCGCTTCGCCGAGGCCGTCCAGCAGATGCCGGAAGTGGTCGAGTGCCACCTGATGGCCGGCGACTGCGATTTCCTGCTGCGCGTGGTGGCGGCCGACATCGACGACTACCGGCGCTTCCAGATGGAATACCTGACGCGCATTCCGGGCGTGCTGAGCGTGAAGACCGACATCCCGATGCAGAAGGTCAAGCTCACGTCGGCGCTGCCGACGTAACGCGGCGCGAGCCGCGCGACGACGATTCGGCGGATCGTCACCAGCCAGTGACAATCGGCCGATACACTGGCGGAACACGCCGCTTCGCCGCACACCGGCTGCATCACGGTGCGCCTTCGATGCTCAAGCAACTAACGGTCAACCGCGAGGCGATCGGACAGGCGCGCTGCGCGCGATGCGATCCGCCGGGCGGTGTCTTTTTTCTGGTCGAGCCATTCATGCAACCATTCAATACGCCATGGAATTCGCTGGAAATCGTCAAGCTCGTGCTCGGTGTGCTGACGCCGTTGTCGGTCGCGTGCCTCGGCTGGCTCGTCGCGCGCCGGCTGAAGCGGCTCGAGCTCGTGCAGTGGACCAACCAGCGGCTGATCGAGAAGCGGCTCACGCTGTACGACACGGTCGCGCCGCAGCTCAATGCGCTGCTGTGCTTCTACACGTGGATCGGCTACTGGAAGGACATCTCGCCGGACGACGTGATCCGCGCGAAGCGCGACCTCGACCGCACGTTTCACATCTACCGCTACCTGTTCGACGAGGACGTGTATGACGCGTATCACACGTTCATCCACGCGCTGTTCGAGATGCATACGGGGCCGGGGCGCGACGCGCGGATCCGTTCGCTGATCCAGGCGCCGGACGGCGACCGCAGCGTGCACGGCACGTACGAATGGAACGCGGCGTGGGCCGAGCGGTTCTCGACCGCGAACGTGACGGACAAGGCCGAGGTGGTGCTGCACTACACGCGGCTGATGGAGCGCCTGCGCGTCGCGCTCGGCGCGAATCGCTGACGATCGCGCACGCGCGCTGCGCGCCGGTACCGGAATTCGCTACCTGGCGGCGCGGATTGATCCCCTCACGCACGTCGCGGATGCGCGATGCGGCCGTGGCTGACATGCTCGCGGCCATGTCCACTCGCGTGAGGTTCGTATGTTCATCGACACGGGTTCTCGGGCGCCGGCGATAGGCCGGCCAGGCGTGCGCCGGCGGCGCCTGTTCGCTGTGGGCACGGCCGGTCCGGACACGATGCCGTTGCCGGCCGAACCCGAGATCGGCGACATCGTCTTCATCCGCGTGACGGTGCGGCCGTTTCTCGAAGTGGCGAGCGCGACGCGCTCGTGGACGAATCACGTGGGGATCATCGTCGGCGAGCGCGGCGGCGAGCCGCTCGTCGCGGAGAGCACGTTTCCGCTGTCGCGTGTGACGACGATGTCACGGTTTCTCGCGCGCTCGGATCGCGGCGCGTGCGTGATCGCGCGCTTGAAGCAGCCGCTCGACGCCGCGCAACGGCGCCGGCTCGTCGACGCGGCCATGCGCCGGCTCGGCGTCGTCTATGACACGGGCTTCAATCTCGCGTCGCGCCGGCAGTTCTGCTCGCGTTTCGTGCGCGAAGTGGTGCGCGATGCGACGCGGATCGTGCTCGGCGACGTCGAGACGTTCGATACGCTGCTGCGCCGCAATCCCGATCATCCGCTGGGGTTCTGGAAGATCTGGTATTTCGGCCGGATTCCGTGGCAGCGCCGTACGGTGACGCCGGCGAGCTTGCTCGATAGCGGTGAGTTGCGCGTGGTGGCGGATACGCGTGGGCGCGATATCGGTGCGCGGGAGCCGCGAGATTCGGAAGATGCGGATATCGGCGGCGCACATGACCGTTGACGCGGCACGTTCCGGGTGTTGAACGACAGGGGCGGGTGGCGGGTGTCGGCCGCTCAAACGACGGGCGGCCGGGTACGACGCATCAAGCGAACGAGATCACGAGTTTCTTGCCGCAAGCGGCCGCGTATTTGCGCAGCGTATCGATGGACGGTGAATGCTGGCCGGTTGCGAGCGCGCGCTCGAGTCGTGTCACCGCCGGTGCTTTCGTACCCATGCGCTCGGCCACGTCGGCTTGCGACAGGCCAGCGTCTCGCCGGGCAGCCAGCATCACGTCGAGCAGTGCGAGTTCTTCGCGGTTCAGTCGTTCGTATTCGGCGCGCACGTCGGGGTTGGACAACGCGCGCTCGCGCAGCTCCTTATACGTTGCCATCTTGAACCTCCTTGAGTCGACGGCGTGCGATTTCCAGTTCTTTCCGCGGCGTCTTTTGCGTCTTCTTCACGAAACAATGAAGCATGACGATACGCCGGTCGACGATCGCGCAGTAGAACACCCTGGCGATACCTTCGGCACCCTTCAGTCGCATTTCGTACAGCCCGTTTCCCATCGACTGCGTGTGCGGTTCGCCAAGATTCGGGCCGTACTGCTCCATGCGATCAGCGAGTGCAAAAAAACGCGCAAGCAGCGTCGTCGGTAACGTGACGACCCCCGTCTCCACACGCGTATTGAAGAACTGAATTTCGTACGAGTTAGGTAGCACAGTAACAAATATGTTATGTCGATGCAAGTGGAGCGTCCGGCCGCGACTGCGGAGGCAGGCGGCCGGGCGGACGTTCGAAGCGTCGTTACATCTATCGGGGAGGTCGATCAGGAAGGCGGTGCCCGACCAGGTTCGGGTGACCTGAATCGGACGAGGTGTGCGATTCGGTGTCGGCGCGGGTGGCGCTGGTTGGAAGCGCCGGCAGGGTCAATTCCGTCCCGCCACCGCGAGCCGCGCGGCCAACCCGACGAATACCGTGCCGAGCAGATACTGCGGCAGCTTCGACGGCCGGCGGCGCGCGCCGAGCCGCTGGCTCAACCGGCTCGCGGACAGAATCACCGCGCCGTTGACGACGAGCCCGATCAGGTTGAGCACCGTCGCGAGCACGAGGATCTGCACGGCGATCGAGCCGTGCTCGGGGCGCACGAATTGCGGGAACAGCGCGAGGACGAACAGCGCCATCTTCGGATTCAGCAGGTTCGTCGTCAGGCCCTGGCGGAAGATCGCGGCGGTCGAATGGCGGCGCGGCGACGCGACCGGCGACAGCGCGGTCGCATCCGAACGGAACGTCTTCCACGCGAGATAGAGCAGATATGCGGCACCCGCGAAGCGCACGACGTCATAGGCGAGCGGCACCGCGACGAAGAGCTGCGACAGTCCGAGCGCGGCCGCGAGTGCATGGCAGTAGGTGCCGGCCTGAATGCCCGCGAGCGTGGCGAACCCCGCGCGGCGGCCCTGGCTCACGCTGCGTGACGCGATCAGCAACATGTCGGGGCCGGGTGTGGCAGTCAGCGCGAGGCACGCGCCGGAGAACAGCGCGAGCGTGGAGAGGTCGATCATGGAAGTCCCGTCGTGCCGGAGCGGCGTGAAAGGGAGATCAGTGTAGGAGCGCGTTCGGCGCGGGTCAATTGACCGAACGGCCGATGATTCGATGTGCCCGCACAGCCGATCGAAAACGGATTCGCTCCGTTTTCGGTGCGCCGACGAACTCATGCCAAGCGCGCCACGCGCGAATCGAGCGCACGCGCCATCGCGCCGGTTACTGCTTCCTGCAAGCCACCTGATAATCGATCACGGTATTCGCCGACGGCGTGTCGGGCTCACCGCCGGCCGTCGTCACGCCGAGCACGCCGGCCGCGCTCCGATATCGCAGCGCGCAATACCCCATGCCGGTGCCCGAGCATGCTTCGGCTTCGATGATCCCGTGCTTCGCGAGCGTCGCCGCGCCATCCATCTCGTCCGGTTTCTCGTGCGGACGCAGCGGCTGCCAGCCGTGCGAGATCAGGATCTTGCGTGCCTTGTCGAGCGGTTTGCCGTACACGTTGGGCACGACTGCACGGCCGTGACAGTACGTGCGTTCCGCGGCGACCGCCGTCATCCGCAAGCCGCCATTCTCTTCGCGCAGCTCGCCGACGGGCGCCGACGGACCATCGCCGCCCCAGACCAGCAGCGCGCCGCTTTCCAGCGGCTCGACCGAGCCGAGTTGCCAGCCGGCCGCGCGCGCCGTATAGCCAAGCGCGACGAGCGTCGTGCCGTCGAAGACGCCGATGTTTGCGTTGCGCGCAAAGCAGATCGCGCTCGTCCCCGGCTTGAACCCGCTCGCGAACGTGACGATCGTGTAGCGGCCGAGCGGTGCCTCGGACGTCACGATCCAGCCGAGCTTCGCGACGTCGCGGCCGGCCGCGGTTGTGGTCTTCGCGCGATATTGCGCACAAAACGCGTCGAGCGTGCCGTTCTCGGGCGAACGCGGTAGCGCACCGAGTGGAACCAGCGACGCGCCGCCGATATCGGAAGCGGTACGCAGCGCCTCGGCCTCGGCCGACGCCGCGCCGCCAAGCATGACGCACGCGAGTGCCGCAAGCGATGCGACGCGGCGGGCCAACGGCAGGGCGGCGATGCGGCGCACGTCGGCTCAGCCCTGCGCGATCACGTCGATCCGCAGTGCTTCGCCACCGTCGACGATCGCCAGCAGGCGATCGACGTTCGGGTGCGCGCCCGGGCGGTTGCGTGCGTCGGCGGTGTGCTCCGCGAACACGGCGAGACCGTGTTCGGCGGCCTTCGCATCGAGCGTGCCGAATGCCTGCTTCAGGTAGTTATACACCGCGAGCGAGCCCTGCTTGCCCGGCTGGTTCTCGATGCTGGCGACGACGTCGCCGTTCGCGCCGACGAGATCGATGCGTGCGATGCCGTCGATGGGCGGCAGTTGCGCGAGGTTGTCCTTGAATACTTGGGTCGGTTGAATCACTGAAACACTCCGTCGGTTCGGTCAGGGGCCAATCGGGCCGTATCTTATCCGATCGTCATCCGGCCAGCCGCGCCGCACCGGCGAGCTGCACCGCGCTGCCCGCCACCGTCGGCATCGCGCGGGCTTTTCCGCTAGAGTAGGAGGTCACCGGCCGCATCCGCCGCCCACGCCGGCACGCGGCGGCCACGTCCCGCCATTGCATTGCACACGAGGGCCCCGATGGACATTGAGCAACGCTACACCGCCAATGCGCCGACGCGCGCGGAAGTCGACGCACTGGCGGGTATCACCGTCATCGAATTCGGCGCGAACTGGTGCGGGATCTGCGCGAGCGCGCAGCCCGCGATCGTCGCGTCGCTCTCCGCGCATCCGGCCGTGCGGCACCTGAAGATCGAGGACGGCCCGGGGCGGCCGCTCGGCCGGTCGTTCCGCGTGAAGTTGTGGCCGACGCTGGTATTCCTGCGCGACGGGGTCGAAGTCGCGCGCGTGGTGCGCCCCGCCGACGCGAACCAGATCGAAGCCGACGGCTTCGCCGCACTCGCCTGAGGTAGCCATCATGCAACAGGCCATCACGCACATCGGCGTTGAAACGCACGGGAGCGGCCTCGTCGAGATCACATCGCAGGTGCGTGCGTTTGTCGACCAGCAGGCGATCCGCACCGGGTTGCTGACCGTGTTCTGCCGCCATACGTCCGCGTCGCTGCTGATCCAGGAGAACGCGGATCCGTCGGTGCAGCGCGATCTCGAACGCTACTTCGCGACGCTCGCGCCCGAGGACGCCACGCGCTACGAGCACGACACCGAAGGGCCCGACGACATGCCCGCGCATCTGCGCACGGCGCTCACGCAGGTGCAGCTGTCGATCCCGGTCGAGCATGGACGCATGGTGCTCGGCACCTGGCAGGGCATCTACCTGTTCGAGCATCGTCACGCGGCGCATCGGCGCGACATCGTGCTGCATTTGATCGGCGAATGAGCGCGGAAGCGCGAACGGACGGACAGGTCGGCCCGTGACGCAGCGCGGCGCGTTCAGCCGAGCAGCTTCTCGACGAGCGCGCCGAGTTCGCGCAGGTGAACGGGTTTCGGCAGGAACGCGTCGAACTCCCGCTGGTTCTCGCGCAACGCGGCCGATTCGTACGCGCTGACGCCGAGGATCGACGCAAACCTGCCGTCGTCGTCCGGTTGCGCGACCATCCGGATGCGGCGCGCGACTTCGAAGCCGCTCAGGTCCGGCAGTTCGAGATCGAGCACGACGAGGTCGTACCGCGCGTCGCCGAAACGTTTGACGCCTTCGTTCCCGGTGCCGCACAGATCGGTGTCGAGGCCGAGCGCCGACAGCATCGCGCCGAGCGTTTCGCGCGCGTTGTCGTTGTCGTCGACCACGAGCGCGCGGCGGTTGCGATGCACGTCGACGGCCGGCCATGCGGGCGTGTCGCCGGCCGTTTCGGCGGCATCCGGCGCCTCGGCCGGCAGCGTGACGACGAACTCGCTGCCTTCGCCGACGGCGCTGCGCACGTCCACATGGCCGCGCAGCGTCGTCACGATCTCGCGCACGACGGCGAGGCCCATCCCGATGCCGTCCACATGCAGGCCGACCGCGTCGTTCGCGCGGTAGAACGGCTCGAAGATCTTCGACAGATGCTGCTTCGCGATACCGGCGCCCGTGTCGCGCACGGCAAGTTTCAACTGCCGGCCGGCCGGCGTGTCGACGAGCCGGATCGATACGTCGATCGCTCCGTCGACGGTGTACTTCACCGAATTCTCGATCAGGTTGGACAGCACCTGCCGCAACAGCTTGCGATCGGAGCGGATCGCGAGGTCGCGCGGTTCGACCTGCTGCGAGATCGCGATCCGTTTGGCCGCGATCTTCGCGCGCAGCGGATCGAGCACCTCGGCGAGCAGCGGCGCCATGCCGACCGTTTCGGCTTCGGCGAGACGCTTGGTCGAGCGCAGCTTGATGTAGTCGGTCAGGTCCTTGACCAGCGCCTCGAGCGACGACGCGGAATTCTGCAGCCGCCGGATCGTCTTCAGGTTCGCGTCGGATTGCGGCCGCGCGAGCAGGATCTCGATCGACCCGCAGATCGCCTGCAGCGGCGTACGCAGTTCATGACTGACCATCCCGAGGAACGCGTTTTTCGCCTCGATCATCTCGAACGCGCGATCGGATGCCTTGCGTTCCGCATCGAGCGCCGCGTCCTGGCGTTCGAGCAGGTCGTCGCGCGTACGCATCGTATAGAACAGCAGCAGGAACAGTGCGCACAGGATCACGCCGAGGATGATGCCGAGCGACAGGATCGCGCGCTGCTTTTCCTTCAACTGATGGAACGTGAAGTCGCGCTGCGCCATCTCGATCGCGCGGAAGTAGTTCGCGAGGCCGTTGACCTTCGGCCAATGCGCATTGACCTCGTCGATCACGCGCTGTGCGTCGTTCGGTGCGTCGCGCAACAGCGGCACGTCCTGCTTCAGGCGCGCCATGAATTCGCCGAGCGCCGCGATCTCGCCGCGCGCGCGCGGGATGCGCAGCCAGTATTGGGACACCTCGGACGGCCGCTGCAGGAAGCCGAACGACACCGACAGGCTGTCGAGCTGCATCTGCACGTGGTCGTAGTCGTCGTCCACGTGCGTGGCGTAGAGAATCAGCTGGCGGTCGAAGCGCGTGTAGACGTTGCGGTATTGTGCGGCGGTCCAGAACACGCCTTCACGCGGCCCTTCGAGCACGCCCTCGTTGACCGACGTCGCGAGCAGGTCCCACAGCAGGAATGCCCACGCGGCGAATCCCAGGATCCACAGGGATCCCAGGACCAGGATGATTTTTCTGTTCTTCCACCGCCCGCGCTTCATGTCGCCCGCTTACTTCACGGTCAGGCCGATGATCTGCCACGCGAACTTGGCTTCGCCGAGCGGCGTCTTCAGCTCGTCGGGATACTGGTCGCGCGGATACATGATCCACAGCGGCCCGTAGTTGTCGTTGCCGAGCACCTTGCCGTTCATCGTGCGCGCGAGGATCACGCCGTACTTGTCGGCGTCCGACACGGGGATCGTGAACGTGTACTCGTCGATGCAGCGGAACTCGATCTGCGTGCCGTGCGCGTCGACGGTCTTCAGCACGTCGGACAGGCGCGGGCCGGTGAAGGTCGCCTTCGGCGTCCAGCTCGTCGACGTGACGATCGTGTATTGCGGCAGCGCCATCAGGGCCTGCTCGGAAAAGACGAACGTCGTCTTGCCGGGCTGGTTGCTGCGGCCGATCTTGCCGTCGACGGTGAACGTGAACGACGCGGCCCAGCACGTGGCGGCCATGCCGAGCAGGCCGGCCGCGACCAGGCTCTTGATCCGGATCGTCGAGATTCGCATGTGTTTCCCCTCGGTCGTGTTCGTGTTCGTGTGAAGGTGGTGTTCGTTGTGGTTTCAGCTCGCGGCGGCGGCCGCGGCGGCCGGCAGCGCGATCTTCAGTTCGCGTGCGACTTCGGCGAACAGGATCGGCAGGCGCACCGGCTTTTCCTCGCAGCGCGCGTTGTAGTGCGACACGATGTGCGCGATCTCGTCCTCGCTCGCCTCGCCCGTGGAGATCTTGCCGGTCAGCAGGAAGATCGGCGCGCCGCCGTTCTCGCTCGAGCGGATGCCGCGCACGAGCTCGGCGGCCGTCTGGTCGCCGAGCATCCAGTCGAGGATGTAGCCGTCGAAGTCCTCGACTTCCAGCGCCTTGCGGAACGACGCGCCGTCAAAGTAAGGGACCGCGTTCACGCCTTTCTCGATGAAGTATTCGCACACGGTTTCGGCGACGTCCTGCGAATCGTCGACCACCGCGATCCGCGCTGCATAGACGGTCGGCTGGCTCGAGCGCAGCTCGATGACGTCGACCGGATAGGTGCGGCCTTCGCGCGCGTGCTGGCGTTCGGTGACGATCCATTCGCCCTGCCATTGCAGCGCGACGAAATCGGTTTCGATCTGGCTGCTGGCCTTCGCCGAGATCGCCGCGCGGCAGCGAAAGCGGCGCGACTCGATCACGAGCGTCGCGTCGATCATCTCGGCGGCGGGCGGCTGCGTGCCCTTGTCGTCGAGCAGGATCGCGGGCGGCACGCCGAAGTGCGTCGCGATGTCCTGCAACTGCGACAGGTTCCACGGGATCAGGCCTTTCATCTTGCGCGTGACGACCGAGAAACTGAGGCCCAGCACGTTCGCGATCGTCGTGTTGTGACTGCGCGGCGGAATGCCGTTGCGCGTCAGCAGATCGCGCACCTTGGTGGCGGTGATGAGATCGACGTTGGCCTGCTCACTAGTGGACATCTCGAAAGGGTCTCCTGGGTTTTAGCGACGAAGAGCATATTCAAAAGTGACGCGATACGCAAACTTTGAAATCGCGAATCACCTTGACATGCCATATTTCTCCATTATTATTGCTCACCACGTCACTATTGTTTATTGCGTCAGGTTTAGAGACCGCTGTCGACGACAGTCGACCCAGCGAAAGCGGCAGCCAGCGCGTGACTGAACGATTCGAAGAGAGAGCCTGAGAGAGCCTTGGACTGCGTGTCGGCGTTGGCGAATTGTATTCGCCTCGCCGCACGCAAACCGGGTGCGCGCTCGCGGGGGGGGGGATAGCGCGAAGCAGTGCGGCGCAGATAAACGTGGGGAACGCACACATGTATCGCCGTTTGCTGGCACCGGGGCTGCTGTTGCTGTTGGCCGCGTGCGCGCAGGATCCGTCCATCACCGGCAACACGGTGCGGATCTGCGATGACACAGGTTGTTCCGATCGCCCTAAAGATCAGGTGTCCTATCAAAAAAGGGATGATGCGAACGACCGCGAAGATCCGCGCATCGTTGCGCTGAAGCAGGCCGCGAA
Source organism: Burkholderia sp. Tr-862 (assembly GCF_011753085.1). NCBI lineage: Bacteria > Pseudomonadati > Pseudomonadota > Betaproteobacteria > Burkholderiales > Burkholderiaceae > Burkholderia > Burkholderia sp. Tr-862. Next base: position 34,597 of record NZ_VWWG01000030.1, on the reverse strand, counting down.
GGCCCAGCCGAAGGCCGCCTACGGCCTCGGCCTGCGTTATTTTCGCGGCGACGGCGTGCGCCAGGACAGCTATCAGGCGCTCAAGTGGATGCGCGACGCCGCCGAGCGCGGCATCGGCAGCATGATCGGCGGGCTGATCGGCAACAGCGCGGTCGCGGCGGTGGCCGGCCATCTGCAGACGAAGGCATCGGTCGTGACGCTGACGCTGTTCGACGTGCGTTCGGCCGTGCAGATCGCGGCGTCGGAAGGCAGTTCGACGGCGACCAACTACGGCGCGGCGCTGGGCGGATTCGGCGGTGGCGTGGGCGGCGCGCTCGCGGGCTTCTCGTCGACGCCGGAAGGCAAAGCGACCGTCGTCGCGTTCATCGACGCCTACAACAAGATGGTCGTTGCTCCGCGCAGCTACAAGGCGCAGGACGTCAAGGGCGGCCTCGGCCGTGGCGGCCAGCTGTCAACTGATGTCCGGGCCGGCGCGGCATGCCGCCGCCCGGTTTACGATACATGACCTGCCGGTGCGCGCGGCGCCGTCCGCGCGTACCGGCTCCATGTCGTCCTGTTCGCTTCGAGGTGATCCCGATGAGAGCCGCCGCATTGATTGCACTGACCTGTCTGGCGCTGACCGCTTGCGGCGGCGACGACAATTCCTCGCCCGCCGCGTCCGGCGGCGGATCGGGTGCGAGCAACAACGGCGGCAGCGGCGGCACGGGCGGCGGCGGGACCGGTGGCTCGGGCGGATCGGGCGGCAGCACGCTGACGTGGCGCTACGATGCGCAGACGCCCGCGGCCGACGGCCCGAGCTTCCTGACGCTCCTCAACAGCGAAGGCGCGAAGGGCTATCGCTATCTCGGCGACTATTACTACGACGCGATCACCGGCGGGACGCGCTCGATCTTCGTGAACGACGGCACGGCGCAGACCTACACGTATCAGCTGCAATCGCCGCCGGCCGACTGGGCAGGCTTCCTCAGCCAGGCCAACGGCCAGGGCGCGAACGGCTACCGCTACGAAGGACCGTACGGTTACGGGTATGTCTACCGCAAGGACGGCGGTTCGTCGGCGACCTACACGTACACGACGACGGGCCTGCCGGCCGATCCGAACGCGTTCCTCACGCAGGCGAATGCCCAGGGCCAGTCGGGCTACTGGTTCCTCAGCGCGATGGTCGTCGGATCGGTGCAGGCGAACGTGTACATGAAGAACAACGCATCGAACGCGACCTATACGTACGATGCGCTGACCGCGGCCGGGAACATCAACGACTTCATCGCGCAGGCCAACAGCGAAGGCGCGAAAGGCTATCGCGCGAAGGGCGGGCAAGTGTTCGGCAGCACGAGGTCGTGGATCTACGTGAAGGACCAGACGCAGTCGCCGACCTTCACCTACGAGTCGGCCACGACTCAGTCGAGCGGCGCGACTTTCGTGCAGCAGGCGAACGATTTCGGCGCGCAGGGCAATGCGTATCTCGGCGAACTGGCGTTCACCCTCCCGCCGGCGGCAGCGATGCAGCAGGCGCCTTTCTATTTCAAGCCGGCGAACTGCACGGGTTTTCTGTGCACGACGCTGAATCCGCTCACGCAGAACTGAGCGGGCGCCGCCGGCCCGGCCCGGCGCGCATCGCGCGGGCCGCTCCTTGCCGGGCGTTCCGTGCGGGCCGAACCCGGGTACGTCGGGTGCACCGCATCGTCCCTGAATTGCATCTCCTGCCGTCGGCTTGCCGGCGGAATTGTATTGGCGCGCGCGGACAGGGAGCGATGTCACGACTTGTCCGAGGGAACAGGACGTCAGGTGCGATGGCGCCGCGAAGATTCGTTCGAGTTCAAAACAAGCATTGAAACAAATCGGACGTGTACTAAAAGGATAATACACAACTGATTTTCGCAGTGTCGTTTGGCATGATCGGGATGTCTCTATCCCCAATGTATCCATCGTGACGCCCAGCCCGGCAGGGAATCTGCCGCATGTCCGCATCCCCGGGCGCCGTCACGCCGAGTCATGCCATACAGCACGCTTCAGTCCATTCGCCGCTACCAGAGCATTTCGATGTTCGGTGGCGGCATCGTCGTCACGATCCTGATCCTGATCGCCTGCGGGCTCGGGATCACGTCGATCGTTTACGGCTATCTGGACGGCGAGCGGCGCAATTTCCTGAACGGCGTCGAAGAGGCGGTCGACGAGGTGCAGGTGGCCGAGACGTCGTTCCGCAACGGCGTCGCGAATACCCAGCTGATCTGGCACGAGCTCGGTGCGGCGCCTCCCGACGTCGTGAACGCGTTTTTCGCCAACGGCCAGCAGTTCGCGATCAAGCCGTATCCGTCGCTCGTGGTCGGCGTGCCTGGGCAAACCGGGCAGCGCGACGAGGTGGCGCGCTATCTCGCGCTGTCGTTCCTGCTGTCGCGCATCGGCGCGGCGAGCTCACTCAATCGCGGGCGCACGCTCGAGGGCTACCACTACAGTACGCGCACGGGCGTGTTCGGCTTCGTGCCGCATCTGTCGCGCGACAATCCCGCGCTCGCGACGACCGAGGCGCGCGCGCGCGTCCTCGCGGCCCTGCACGTCGATTTCGACGGCCCGGCGCCGACCGACGGTCGGCCGCACGTTCGCTGGCTGCCGCCCTACATCAATCCGGTGACGGGGCAGGCGCGTATCCGGATCGCCGCCGAAGCGCGCGCCGACGGCCAGCCGTTCGCGGTGCTCGTCACCGAATACTCACCGGAATACCTGCTGTCATGGCTGCCTGGGCGCGGGACGGCCGGCGTGTTCTTCATCGCGTCGGCGGACAACCGGCTGATCACGATCGATCCCGGCGTCGAGCGGACCAACGCGCTGACCGAGCGCCTGCTGAACCTCGATGTCGCGCATCGCGACCAGGCGGCCGACGAGCCGCTCTTTCGCGACGGCGCGATCGTGTTCCGCTCGCGGCTCGCGGCGACCGGCTGGACGATCGCCTATGTGCTGTCGTGGGCTGACGTGGCGGCCGGCATCGGCGTGCAGGCCGGCGCGCTCGCGGCGTCGACGCTCGTCGCGATCGTCGTGATGTGGCTGCTGCTCGTGCGATTCCACCGGCGCGTGCTCGTGCCGGTCTACGCACGTTCGGCGCGTGTATTCGAGAGCGAGGCGCTGTGCCGCAGCGTGATCGCGATGGCGCCGGTCGGCATCGGCCTCGTATCGTTGTCCGACCGCCGCGTGATGCTCGCGAGCGACGTGCTGGCGCAGATGCTCGTCCCGCACGGCGGCGATCACCATGCGTTGGCCGCGCAGGCGCTGGCGCAATACGACGCGTTCGTCGCGAATGGCGGGGCGGGCCGCACGATGATGACCGAGCTCGTGCTCGATGCACACGGCGACGCGCCGCTGCATCTGGAGGTCATCGCGCACAGCGCGCGTTACCAGGGCGAGGACGTGCTGATCGCGGTTTTCGCGGACGCGACCGCGCAGCGCCGGCTCGTGCATCAGCTCGAGGAAGCCGTGCGTGCGGCCGATTCGGCGAATGCGGCCAAGTCGTCGTTTCTCGCCGCGACGAGTCATGAGATCCGCACGCCGCTCAACGTGATCCTCGGCAACCTCGAGCTGCTCGAGCGCACGGCGCTCGATGCGTCGCAGCAGAGTCGCGTGCAGACGCTGCGCGCATCGGCCGAGGGCCTGCTCGCGATCGTCAGCGACATCCTCGATTTCTCGAAGATCGAGGCCGGCGCGATGACGGTCGAGTCGATCGAGTTCGACGTGATCGCGGTGATCGAGCGCGAACTGGCGGCGTTCGCGCCCGTCGCAAGGGCGAAAGGGTTGCCGCTATTCGCCGATATCGATGCGAGCGCGGGGCAGCGTATGCGCGGTGATCCGACGCGGCTCGCGCAGGTGGTCGGCAACCTGCTGGGCAACGCGATCAAGTTCACCGGCGAAGGGCGCATCGTCGCGCGCTTGGCGGTGGGCCACGACGCGCGCGGGAAGCCCGAACTCGCGATCGGCATCGAAGATACGGGCATCGGGATCGATCCCGCGCAACATGCGCGGCTGTTCAAGCCGTTCTCGCAGGTCGACGCGTCGATCACGCGGCGCTACGGCGGCACGGGGCTCGGGCTCGCGCTGTGCGATCGGCTGGTCGCGGCGATGGGCGGGACGATTTCGGTCGACAGCGCACCGGGCATCGGCAGCCTGTTCACCGTGCGCTTGCCGCTGCGCATGGGCATCGCGCCGAAATCGCCGGTCGTTGCCGGCGACAGGCGGACGCTGATCGTCGTGTCGCCGGAGGACGCGTGGCGCGCGTTCGCATTTCCGCATCTGCGTGCATGGGGTTTCGATGTCGCGATGCATCCAAGTCCGATCGGGATAGCCGCCGGGTGCCTCGTGCGCGCTCACGCGATCGTACTCTTCGGCGATTCGGACCAATGGCGGCGCGAGGAGCTCGACAGTCTCGGCGGCGGCACGCCGGTCGTCCTCGCTACACCGGACGGTCCGCTGCAGCCAGACGTCGCGGGTCGCACGATCCGCGTGTCGAGCTATTCGCTGAACGGGCTGCGCACGGCGATCGAGCAGGCGCGCGTCGCGACTGCCGAGCAGCGGCCCCCGCCGGCCGGTGAAGCCGGTGACGGCCAACCTGTGGCGGCTTCCGGCCCGCGTGTGCCGCGCGTGCTGGTCGCCGACGATGCGTCGGTCAACGGGTCGATTTTTCGCGAGCAGCTCGACGTGCTCGGCTGCGTGGTGCGGTGCGTGTCGTCCGGGGGAGCCGCGCTCGATACGCTCGCGAACGGTGCATGGGACGTGCTGTTGCTCGGCGCCGACCTGCCCGACATGTCGGCCGGGGAACTGGCGGAAGCCGTCCATGCGCGCGCGCTGCCATGCGACATGATTGTCGTGGCATCGCATCTGGCTCCCGACGACGCGCAGCGTTACGCCGCATCGAATGTCGAGTGCGTGCTGACGAAGCCGGTGACGCTGGCCGACCTGCGTCGTGCTGTCGCGCGCGTCGCTCGACAGCGTGGGATCGCGTTTTCCGCCGCCGCGGCGGACGAACGGCCGGCGTCGAGAGCAATGGCCGCCGCGGTGGCCCACTGGCCGGGAAGATAAGAAAGCGACGCCATGGCGACATAGATCGCCCAGCGTTCAAAACGGGGAAGGCAGACACGCCGCATCGAACAGATGCCGCGTGATTTCGACTGAAGAAGGAAGGGTAAGGCCGTGCGCTATATGGGAAAGGTGTTCGGGCTGCTGCTTGGATTTGCGACGCTGCCGGAGAAATCCAGACGGGATTTCCTCACGAAGCTGAATGAATTCATGATGATGTCGCCGTCGCAGAAGCGGCGGGCCATCACCGAGTGGCAGCATGTCGCGGACGACGGGTCGGGCGAACCGGACAAGTCCGTGGCAAAACGTTAGGAAGCGGCCAAGGCCGTTTCGCGGGACGGGATGGATCGACGGTATGGGGAAGGCCGTCGATCGGATGTGCGTGGGCGGCGGATCGGCGAACGTGCCTGCCGTTGCGATGCCGTGTCCGGGCCTGGTGGACGGCGCGCCGGCGGTTGCGTCGAAGCCCGGCGGGCGCGGTCCGGCGCAAGCGGCCGCACGTCGATTCCTCGCGGCGACGCGGAACCCGTCTATTATCTTAAAATTACGCTGCGCACCGCCCGATTCGCAGAACATCGCAACGCGACCGTGTCGCGAGATGGATTCGAATCCCGGCGCGTCGCACAACATCGCACGTCGGGCCGCGTGTATCGGGAGAAGAATATAGATGGATGAATTTTTTGTGCGAGTGATGGTGGCGGACGATCATCCTTCGTCCGCACTCGGGATGTCGCAGGCACTCGCGGGCAGCAGCACGATCAAGCTGCTCGGCACTGTCTCGAATTCGACCGACCTGGTGGCGATGCTCGACGTACAGCAGAGCGACGTGCTCGTCGTCGATTATGTGATGCCGGGCGGCAAGTATGGCGACGGGCTTGCGTTGTTGTCGTTTCTGCAGCGTCGCTATCCCGCGCTTCATCTCGTGACGATCACGATGATCGACAATCCGAGCGTGCTGCATGCGATTCAGCGGCAGGGCGTCGGGTGCATCCTCAGCAAGTCCGACGCGATTTCGCATCTGGTCGGTGCGGTTCACGCGGCTTATGTCGGTGCGAATTATCTGTCGCCGTTCGTCAAGCAATTGCTGGAGGGCACCGAGACGTCGCCGGGCACACGCACGCTGACGGCCCGCGAAATCGAGGTCGTGCGACTTTACGGCGCCGGCCTGACGGTTGGCGAGATCGCCGTCCAGCTTCATCGGAGCAAGCAGACGATCAGCTCGCAGAAGTCGAGCGCGATGAAGAAGCTCGGCATCGTCCGCGACGCGGACCTGATCCGCTATGCGAGCGAGGGCCAGCTGCCCGAAATGCCCGGGACCGATGCGTAGACGGGCAACCGGCGGGCGGTACCGAGTGACCCGGCCGGCGCATGACGCCGTGCCGGCGCCGAGTCGACTTCGACGCTCCGTATGCCCACCAAACTGAAAGCGCTGATTGCGCACGCCACCGCCACTGCGGGCCGCAAGCCGTTCGAGCCGGGGCGCGTGCGCCGCCAGCAGCAATGGCTGCTGTACGGAAGCGGTGCGGCGACCACGGTGTTCGTGCTGGTCTGCGCGGCACTTGTCGCGCGACTCGACCTGCAGGAATCGCTTGCGCAGTACCGGTCGGGGTTCCTGATACGCAAGGCCGAACTGCTGGCGGAGATGGAGGTGGTCAGGGCACTCCAGAATCGCTACGTCGAAAACCTCGAACTGATAGCCAAGCATGGCGCGAGCGTATCGCCTGATACGCTCGGGCGGCTTGTCGACGATCGCGGCCGGATTGTTGCCGTCGGCCACGCGGGGCGTGTGGCGTTTGCCACTTTCGCTCTCGCTTCGTCATCGCAACCGACGAAGGGCTACGCGCCGTTGCTTCTCAAGTTGCTCGCGCAAGGCGAGATCACGGGCAACATGCCGCCGCAACAGGCCGGCGATCCGGGAATGGGGGCGTATATCGTCGATCCGGACGGCAATTTTGTCGTTGTGACGGGGTATCCGCTGGTCAAGCAGGTGCTGGCGCTGCCGGCCGGCTTCGACATCAAGGCATTGATTCGGCAATTGCAACCGCCGCCCGACTTCGTGTCGATGGCGTCGGCATCGGATAGCCGGAAGATTCTGCTCGATCGGCGCGACGATCCGCTGACCGGACGCTCGACACTGCGGTTCGTGCAGGCGGTGCGCGACCCGCAGGGCAAGCCGATCGCATGGTTCGTCGCGGTCAGCCGGCCGGAGATCGACGATTTTCTGCGTTCTTCGTCCGCCGGCAAGGATTACGCGCTCGTCAGCCCGGCGGGGCAGGTTCTGACCGGCCGCGAGGTCGCCCCCGCGCTGACAGCCCGTGCGCTCGACTATGCGCGCGAGGCGGGCAGAGAACGGGCGGCTACCCATCGCGTCGGCATGAATATCGTTATCGGCGACCGGATGCCGGGGTTCCGCGAGGTATTGACCGCGACCTTCTCCTGGCGCAGCCTGTTCGATGACGTGGCCGTCCGCCTGGGTATCGCAATCGGTCTCGCGCTGCTGGCGATCGGAACGGTTTGGTTCGCGATCGTCATGTTCGACCGACGCGCGCTGCGCCCGGCGAACCGTCGTGCAATCCGGCTGATCGAAAGCGAGGCGCTGAACCGCACGCTGATTCGCACGGCGCCGGCCGGGCTCATGCTGCTGTCGCTCGCCAACGGCGACACCATGGTGCGCAACGAGGCCGCGCAGGCCTACGGCGACACCGATGCGGCGACGTCGCTCGGCAAGCGTATCTGGCGGGCCTATCACCGCAGTATCGCGGGCGGCCGGACGCCGCGCGTCGTCACGCACGAATTGTCGGTCAGCCTCGCCGGCGGCGGGACGACCTATCTCGCCGCGCATATCGTCCGTACGCGCTATCGCGGCGTCGATGTGTTGCTCTGCACGCTGACCGACATCACCGCGCGCAAGCAGATGGAAGACAAGCTGCGCGAGGCCCAGGAGGCGGCGGACGATGCGAACAAGGCGAAGTCGACGTTCCTCGCGACGATGAGCCACGAGATCCGCACGCCGCTAAACGCGATCGTCGGCAATCTGGAATTGATGGAGCGCGCGCCGTTGCCGGCCGAGGAGCAGCGACGCCTGCAGACGGTGATGTCGTCGTCGGATGCGTTGCTGCGCGTGATCAACGACGTGCTCGATCTGTCGAAGGTCGAATCGAACCAGATGGTGCTGGAGGCCATGCCGTTCGATTTGCGTGCGGTTCTGCGCGACGTCGCGGCGATTTTCCATCCGCTTGCCGAGGCCCGGCACCTCGCGCTCGAATGCAGGATCGATCCGCAGCTGGCCGACGGCTATGTCGGCGACCCGACTCGCCTGCGTCAGATCGTGTCGAATCTCGTCAGCAACGCAATCAAGTTTACCGAGCGCGGCAGCGTGACAATCGAGGCGCGGCCGACGGGCATCGTTGGCCAGACGCATGGCGTCGAGGTGGTGGTACGCGACACCGGTATCGGCATCGCGCCGGAGGGTCTGCCGACGTTGTTCGACGTGTATGTCCAGACCGATGCGTCGATCTACCGGCGCTTCGGCGGCACGGGGCTCGGACTGCCGTTGTGCCGGCGCCTCGCGCGGCTCATGCATGGCGACCTGGCGGTCGAGACCCGGCCGGGCCAGGGCGCGACGTTCATCGTGTCGCTGCCGCTGGCCGCCGCGCCGTCCGGATGGCGCGTCGCGTTCGACGAGACGGAATCCGCCGCGTCGTCGTTGCCGGCATACGCGGACGACGAGACCCCGCTGCGCGTGCTCGTTGCGGAGGATCATCCGGCGAGCCGCGCGCTGCTGCGCGATCAGCTCGATGCGCTGCATTGCGACGCCATGCTCGTCGCGAACGGTGTCGAGGCGATGCGCGCGTTCTTCGCGCATCCGTTCGACGTGGTGCTCACCGATCTCGGCATGCCGGAACTCGACGGCTTCGCGCTCGCGAACTTCCTGCGCGAGCAGGGCGCGAAGGTGCCGGTGATCGCGATGACCGCGCATGCGACCGAGGAGGATCGGCGGCGCTGCGCACAGACCGGCGTCGCGGAGGTCGTGCTCAAGCCGCTGTCGATCGATGCGCTCGGCGCGGTATTGCGGCGCCACGGAGGACGCGGCGCGGCGGCGTCGCATCCGGTCGATCGTGCGGACCTGCCGATGCCGCCCATGACGGACGAGATACGCGAAAAATTGCGGACCTCGACGCTGCACTCGCTGGCGACGATCGATGCCGCGTTGCTGCGCGGGGACGTCGCATGCCTCACCGGCGAACTGCATTCGATGCGAGGTGGTTTCGCGCTGGCTGGTGACGTGGATTCGAGCGATGCATGCGCGAAAGGCGAGCGCATGCTGGCCGCGGGCGGCCTCGATTCGCTGAAACCGGCATGGCCGGAGATACGCGTGGCGATGGAGGCCGCGCTGTCGAGATTGGCTGGTATCTGAACCGAATGGCGCTGCGCTAGCCGACGCGGCGGCGGGAAATGCCGACACGCTCATGGCCGACACCGACACCGACACCGACACCGACACCGACACCGACACCGACACCGACACCGACACCGACACCGACACCGACACCGACACCGACACCGACACCGACACCGACACCGACACCGACACCGACACCGGACCGGCCGGTCTGGGTCGGCCCGGCGAGCATGGTCTTTCGATCCATGCTCAGCCGACGTAGGCCGCCGCACAGGCGACCGTCAGGATGCGGCCGGATGCCGACACGTGCGGCCCCGGTTTTGCATCCCGGCTCGCGCCAGCGAGCGTGCCCCCGTCCGACGTCCCCGTCACATCACCCGTTGCGGAAGATCTCCGCGTAGGCGCTCAACGCCGGCACTCCGCCGAGATGCGCATACAGCACCTTCGACCCCGGCTCGAATTCCCCGCGACGCACCTTGTCGATCATCCCGTGCATCGATTTCCCTTCGTAGACGGGATCGGTCAGCATCCCCTCGAGCCGTGCACACAAGCGAATCGCCTCCAGCGTGCCATCGTTCGGCAATCCGTATTCCGGTCCGGCATAGCGCGTGTCGAGCACGACGTCCTTCTCGTCGATATCGCGCCCCAGCGCGACCAGTTCGGCCGTGTGTCGCGCGATACGCGTGATCTGCTCGTGCGTGCGCTCGGGCGTCGCCGACGCGTCGATGCCGATCACGCGATCCGCGCGCCCGTCGGCCGCGAAGCCGACGACCATCCCCGCCTGCGTGCTGCCCGTCACCGAGCAGACCACGATGTAGTCGAACTTGAACCCGAGCTGTGCTTCCTGCTCGCGCACTTCTTCCGCGAAGCCGACGAACCCGAGACCGCCGAGCGGATGCTCGGAACATCCGGCCGGAATCGGATACGGCTTGCCGCCCGCCTGTCGCACGCTCTCCATCGCCTCTTCCCAGCTGCGGCGAATGCCGATGTCGAAGCCGTCGGCAACGAGCCGCACGTCGGCGCCCATCATGCGCGACAGCTGGATGTTGCCGACGCGGTCGTACACGGGGTCTTCGTAGTTCACCCAGTGTTCCTGCACGAGCACGCACTTCATCCCGAGATGCGCGGCGACGGCCGCGACCTGGCGGGTCTGGTTCGACTGCACGCCGCCGATCGACACGAGCGTGTCGGCGCCTTGCGCGAGCGCGTCGGGGACGAGGTATTCGAGCTTGCGCGTCTTGTTGCCGCCGAACGCGAGGCCGCTGTTGCAGTCCTCGCGCTTCGCATACAGCTCGACCTTGCCGCCGAGATGCGCGCTCAGGCGCTTGAGCGGCTGGATCGGCGTCGGGCCGAACGTGAGCGGATAACGGGGAAAGCGTTGCAGGTTCATCGACAAGCTCCGGATAGCGGTGGGCGGAAGATCGGACCGTTCGGGCGCGGCCGGCGCGCCATGTCCCGATGGAAAAATGATAGGCAGAACCGCGAGAAATGAGCTTGCGAAATAAAGCGCGCAGACCTACGTTATCGATCGGAAGAAGATGAAACGGATAATTTTGATTCGTGAAACCGACAGGAGACGCAATGAAATTAGATCGAAGCAGCGCATCGCCGGCCGATGCCGCACCGGCGCTCGATCGCATCGACCGCGCGATCCTCCGGCAGTTGCAGCAGGACGCGTCGATCTCGAACGTGAGCCTCGCCGCGAAGGTGAAGCTGAGCGCCCCGGCGTGCCTGCGGCGTGTCGAGCGGCTGAAGGAAATGGGGCTGATCCGCGGCATCGTCGCGCTGCTCGATCCGAAGCCGCTCGGTGCCGGGATGCTGGTCGTGATCGGCTTCGTGCTCGATCGTTCGACGCCCGAGGCGTTCGCTGCATTCGAGAAGGCCGCGCAGAAAGTGTCGGGGTGCGTCGAATGCCACGTGGTGACCGGCGAATTCGACTATTTCATGCTGGTGCGCACGCGCGATAACGAGAGCTTCAACCGGTTGCACGCCGAACAGCTGCTGTACCTGCCCGGCGTGCGGCAGGTGCGCTCGTTCATGGTGCTCAAGGAGATCCTGTCGACGCATGCGCTGCCGTTGTAGCCCCGGCGGCAGGACTCGCGCTCGCCGTCCCGACGAGCCGCCGACCGGCCGGGGCCGGGCGCGAATCGACCTGCCGGCGCGGCTGGCGACGCAACGATGACGCCTGCCCGGCAGCGCCAAAAACGGCCGAACGGCAGCGCTTCCGGGCACGATTGCGTCATCACGACGTTGCTTGGCACGATCGCGTATGCTCGTTCCGTCAGCGGCGATGGCGGCTGCCATAGCCGGATCAATCGTGTAACGACCGAACGACGAGCGAGGGCATGATGGCAAGACAGACGATGGCGGAATACCTGGCGAAGACGCTGGCGGCAGCGGGCATCGAGCGTATCTGGGGGGTGACGGGCGACAGCCTGAACGGGCTGTCGTTCAGCCTGAGCCAGATGGGCTCGATCCGGTGGATGCATACGCGCCACGAGGAAAGCGCCGCGTTCGCGGCCGGCGCGGATGCGGCATCGACCGGCCGGCTTGCGGTGTGCGCGGGCAGCTGCGGCCCCGGCAACCTGCACCTGATCAACGGCTTGTACGACTGCCACCGCAATCACCAGCCGGTGCTCGCGATCGCCGCGCACATTCCGTCGACCGAGATCGGTCTCGGCTACTTCCAGGAAACCCATCCGCAGGAACTGTTCCGCGAATGCAGCCATTTCGCGGAACTCGTGACCAATGCGTCGCAGTTCCCGCGCGTGCTCGCCCGCGCGATGCGCACGGCGATCGAGGAACGCGGTGTCGCGGTGATCGTGCTGCCGGGCGATATCGCGCTCGGCGACGGCCCGGAGGAAGCGCCGGCGTGGAGCGAATCGGCGCCGCCGTCGATCCTGCCGGCCGACGCCGATCTCGACCGGCTCGCGGCGCTGCTCAATGCATCGGACGCGGTCACGCTGCTGTGCGGCAGCGGCACGCAGGGCGCGCACGACGAAGTGGTCGCGCTGGCCGACACGCTCGGCGCGCCGGTCGTGCATGCGCTGCGCGGCAAGCAGTTCGTCGAATGGGACAACCCGTTCGACGTCGGGATGACGGGGCTGATCGGCTTCAGCTCGGGCTATCACGCGATGGAATCGTGCGACACGCTGCTGATGCTCGGCACGGATTTCCCGTACCGCCCGTTCTATCCGGCGAACGCGAAGGTCGTGCAGATCGACTGGAAGGGCTCGCAGCTCGGCCATCGCGCGCCGCTCGCGCTCGGGCTCGTCGGCACCGTGAAGGAAACGATCGCGGCGCTGCTGCCGCGCCTCACGCGCAAGACGCAGCGGCGCTTCCTCGAGAACGCGCTGAAGCACTACGCGGCCGCGCGCAAGGGGCTCGACGATCTCGCGGTGGCGGAGCCGCCGGGCCGCGCGATCCATCCGCAATACCTGACGAAGATCGTCGACGAAGTCGCGGCTGAAGACGCGATCTTCACGGCCGACGTCGGCACGCCCACATTGTGGGCCGCGCGCTACCTGACGATGAACGGCAAGCGCCAGCTGCACGGCTCGTTCAATCACGGCTCGATGGCCAACGCGATGCCGCAGGCGCTCGGCGCGCAGGGCGCGCACCCGGGGCGGCAGGTCGTGTCGCTGTCGGGTGACGGCGGGCTGTCGATGCTGCTCGGCGATCTGCTGAGCGCGCGGCAGCTCAACCTGCCGATCAAGATCGTCGTCTACAACAACAGCCTGCTCGGCTTCGTGTCGATGGAACTGAAGGCGGCCGGCTATCTCGACACGAACGTCGACCTGAGCCCGACCGACTTCGCGGCGATCGCGAAGGGCGCGGGGATCTTCAGCGTGCGCGTCGAGCATTCGGAGAACGTCGAGCACGCGCTGCGCACCGCGTTCGCGCACGACGGACCGGCGGTCGTCGACGTCGTCACGTCGAAGTACGAACTCGCGATGCCGCCGAAGATCGAGATCGCGCATGCGAAGGGGTTCAGCCTGTTCATGCTGCGCGCGATCCTGAGCGGGCGCGGCGACGAGATCGTCGAGCTGGCGCGGACCAACCTGCGGTGAGGTGGCGGGGCGGCGCGAACCGTCAGCCGGTCAACGTGTCGCCCCCGGCAGCCGTCCATTTGCGCACGGCCTGCACGGACAGTCGCAGTGCGGCCGGCGGATGGCGGATCCGACCCGATGACCGGTTGCGGGCGATCGCGGCGTCGTTCGTCGCGTTGTCGAGATCGGCGACGGCGGCCCGCACGCGCAGCAGCACGTCGGCGAGCGCTACCCCGCGCAGCTTCAGCAGCGCGTCGACCGCTGAGCGGGTGTTCGGCGGCGGCATACCCGCCTCGATGGCGCAATCAGGCACAATCTTCATGTCGCCTTAAGTTTGCGTTTCCTAGAATCGTTTGATCGCCGCTTCGCCGCGGCGGATCGATTTGTCGAGGAGGATGCACGTGAAAATGCCCGGTGTCGTCGTACCCCTGTTCCCAACCCTCATCGGCACGTCGAAGCTGAACGCGCAACCGCGCAAGGTGGGCCGATGATCTGGCCGAACGCGTTGCGCGTCTCGGCATTGTTCGTGCGCGAGTGGGTCGGCCGCCCGGCCGCGGTGGGCGCGTTGTGCCCGAGTTCGCGGCATCTGGCGCGCGAAATGGCCGATGTGGTGCCGGATGGCGACGGGCTCGTCGTCGAGCTCGGCGGCGGCACCGGCGCGATCACCGCCGCGCTGCTCGAGCGCGGCGTCGCGCCGCGGCGCCTCGTCGTGGTGGAGCGGTCGCCGGCGTTCGTGCAGCACCTGCGGCGGCGCTTTCCCGGTATCTCGATCGTGTCGGGCGACGCTCGGCAGCTCGAGCGGCTGCTGCCGAGCGACGCGCGGGTCGACGCGATCGTGTCGTGCCTGCCGCTGCGCACGCTGCCGCGCCAGGATGTGACGGCGATCGTCAATCAGTGCCAGCGCGTGCTGGCGGTCGACGGGGTGATGATCCAGTTCACCTACGACCTGCGATCGCCCGACCGTCATCCGCTGGGCGATCCGGCATTTGTTGCCGACGCCAGCCGGATCGTGTGGGCAAATATTCCGCCCGCGCGCATCGTGACGATGCGCCGGGCCGCCATCGGAGAAGTGGCGTGATGCCGGTGTGATACCGCGCTTCCTTTCATCGACCCTGCAGGTGCGTCCGGATGCTGCTCATGTCGCAGTGTCCGGCACGCGTGCCGCAGGTCGCGACGCGGCCTGCCGGATGAAGCGGTCGAGCGGCGTCGCATAGCCACGCGCGATGATCGCGCTCAAGCCGGCCGACAACACCAGGTAGGCGACGAGCAATGCGAGCTTGGCGTCGCCGTGCATGGCGGACGGCGGCCACACCGTGCGCAGCGCGCCGAGCGCGATCAGGTGGAACAGGTACAGCTCGTAGCTGAGCCGGCCGCTCCAGCGCACCGGCGCGAGCACGCGAGCCTGCACGCGCTCGCCGTGGGCATGCGCGCCGATCAGCAGCACGGCGGTGCCGAGCGCCATCGCGGATACGCCGATCACATGGCTTTGCGCAATCGGCCATGCGAGATAGAGCACGGTCATGGCGATCGCCGTCAGCCATTGAACGGGCGCGGCCGCGAGCCGCTGCCAGCCCGCGCGCCCGGCCAGCAACGCCGTGCAGCAGCCGATCGCGATGCCGTCGAAGCACGCGAAATACGCATACAGAAACCCGCTTTCGTCGCCCGCATGCGTGAAGCGGTATACGGGACCGATCGTGGCGATCGCCAGCCAGAACGCAAACAGGCGCGCGTCGCGGCGCAGCGCGATGCACAGCAGCGGAAACGACAGGTAGAACACCTCCTCGACCGACAGCGACCACAGCACGCCGAGCGCATAGTTGACCCACCCGTACGCGCCGATCAGCACGTTCATCCAGAACGTCAGCGACGCGAGATTCACGAGCCAGAACGATACGGCGACACCCTGCGGCGCGTGGTTCGCGAAGATCGGTACGCCGGCTGCCGCCAGCGTGTTGACGAACGCGAGCAGCAGGAGCAGGCACGGGACGATGCGCGCGATCCGCGAGATGTAGAACGCGCGCACGTCTACCGCGCCGAGACTGCTCCAGCGGCGGCGGGCATTCGACGTGATCAGGTAGCCGGAGATCGCGAAGAACATCGTCACGCCGTAGTTACCGTTGCGGACCACCGCATGCACGGCATCCCAGCCGACCACGCGCGCGAGAGACGTATCGCGCAGCGAATACGGAATGTTGAAGTGATGCAGCAGGACGACCAGGATCGACACCCCACGCAGCATGTCGATCCGCGCATTGCGCGGGCCGGCGCTCATTGCGGCTGCAGCGGGTGCGCGAGTGCCTGCACCGCGGGGAACGCGTCACGTGAACCGGGGCCGGCGTCGGGTTGTGCGTCGAGCAGCGTGAGGTGCCGGTGTTTCAAGCGAGACTCCATCGGATCAGGGCGTGGCTGAATTCGCCGGATGCAAGCGACGTCCGGCATCGCGGACGCCGGACGTCGAGGTTGCACACAGTGTATCGGCGCAGCGCGGGCGGTTGTCCTGTCAGCGTTGACGGGGACACCGGCAGCGCAACCCGGCCGCTACGTGCCGATCTGCCCGCATGCCGTTTTTTGCATCGCAACCCCGTTTTTTTGCACGGTAT
Source organism: Burkholderia sp. Tr-862 (assembly GCF_011753085.1). NCBI lineage: Bacteria > Pseudomonadati > Pseudomonadota > Betaproteobacteria > Burkholderiales > Burkholderiaceae > Burkholderia > Burkholderia sp. Tr-862. The sequence goes on along the minus strand of NZ_VWWG01000030.1, from coordinate 18,488 downwards.
TGATGCGGTGCCTTCTAAACTGGGTTCGTCAGGCTGGGAACGCCGATTGCTTGTAGATAGGTTCGTCGCCGTTTCATCGGCCGCCGTGCTCCGCCAGCCGGTCGCGGCGGACGTTTGTGCGCCGCGTCGAATGCGGCGCTGCCTTCGCCAAGGAGGATCCATGTACCTCACGGAAGAAGTACACACCGCGCGCCCCGCTAGCCGTCGCGTGCGCGTGGTGACGCTGCCGTCGGGCAGACAGCTCGCCCGGCAGTTGCTGGTGACGGTTCGCGCGGCAGACGTGCTGCTGCGCCAGGCGATCCGGTTGCCGGATCGCCATCAATGGTCGGTCGACATCGAACGCGTCGACGCGGCCGGCGGCCCGCTGGCCGCGTGGGATTCGCATGTGACGTTTCGCATCGCGAAGGTATGCGAGCCGGCCGTCGACGCGAACACGCGTGCCGGCGATCCGGATCAGGTTGCAGTCGAGATCCGGCTGCTTCTGCCCGAGCAGGCGTATATGGGCGAGCAGCGCGTCGGCATCTTCGGTCGACGGCACGGCAACCGGTTCGGCGCGACACTGTCGGTGACGGCCGGGTCGCAGTGGGGCGGCCGACGCAACGAATGCATTCCGCCCGCCGGGCGGCATGTGCACGGCGACACGCTCGAGGCGCTCGTCGACACGGTGGCCGGCATCGTCAACGCCGCATTGCTCGCGGCCGGCCATCCTCGCCCCGGCGGTTCGTGACGGCGCGGGCGGCACGCGCCCGCCCACGCTTCAGGCATCGCCGGCCTGGCCGGTTTGCCGCTGCAGGTCTTCCATCAGCTGGTCCGCGAGAAAGTCGCATGGCGGGCGCTTCGATTTCGTGCTGCGCGCGAGGATCAGCTCGAGCGGCGGCAGGTCGGGCAACCCGTGCGAGCGGCCGAGCATCGACAGTTGCGCGGGAATCGCGCAGCGCGCGAGCGGCGCGACCGCGAGGCCGGCCTCCACCATGCTGAGCAGCCCGAGCAGGCTCGGGCTTTCATAGGAAGTCCGGAACGGCAGCTTCGCGCGTTCGAGGCTGCGGATCGCGTTCTCGCGCGCGACGCTGCCCGGCATGAACACCGCGATCGGCAGCGGCCGTTCTTCCCATACGCGCGGCCCGTTCGTCATCGCGGCCCACGCCATCGGCTCGTGGCGGATGAAGTCGCCGGACAGCCCCTTGATGCGCGTGCCGCATACGAGATCGACGGTGCCGTCCTTCAGGAGCGGCGCGAGCGCGCTGCTCGGCAGCCCGATCACCTGGATCTCGACCTTCGGATAGGTCGCCGAGAACTTCTTCAGCACCGACGGCAACAGCGACGACGCGTAGTCGTCCGGCACGCCGATGACCACCTTACCGGTCACTTCCGGCCGGACCACGGCCGCCCACGCCTCGTCGCGCAGCGCCAGCATTCGTCTGGCGAATCCCAGCAAGACCTCGCCTTCGCGCGTCAGCACGATGCTGCGCGGCTTGCGCACGAACAGCGGCCGGCCGATCGCGTCCTCGAGGCTCTTGATCTGCATGCTCACGGCCGACTGCGAGCGGTTCACCGCTTCGGCGGCGCGGGTCATGTTGCCGGTTTCCGCGACGGCGACGACGGTGGCCAGCACGTCGTGATCGAGCATCTTCATCGGTATCAGGAAAACTGAACGTAACGATCAGCATTATGCGTTTTTATTGTCGCTGTGTGTCTGCCATAGTGGAATCGACCCCGCCGTATCGTTCGTCGAAGTGGTGTGGCAATCAAGCCGGCGTGTGCCGGCATGCAGCGTTGAACAGGGAAGAGCGGTGTACCGATGATGGATCATCCGTTGCGCGCCGCACTGGCCGCCGAATTGCATGCCCGGCCATTCCTGCGGCTCGCCGAGGCCGTGTCGCTCACGCATTACGCGATCTATACGGATGGCCAGCCCGACATCCACGAAACGCTGCTGCACGCGCTGTGCCGCGACACCGGCATCGCCGTGCCGCAAGACGGCGCGACCCACTACGCGGTGCAGTCGCCGTGTGGCTGGCATCTGAAGTGGGAGCGCCACACCGAATTCTCGACCTTCACGTTCGTCGCGCCGCGTCGCGACACCGGCTATTTCGACGATCTCGCGATCGAAGGGATCCCGGCCGCATGGTTCGCGCGGCTCGCGGGCATCCGCTTCGTCGCGGTGCGCATGGAGTTGCTGTCGGGCGATGCCGCGCGGCTCGTGTGCGGCGACCTGCGCCGCTGGATCGACGGGCCCGCGCTCGTCGGCAGCAACGTGCTCGGCGGCGGCAAGGTGTTCTGCGACTGGCACGTGCGCGACGACGGCTTCATGCGCTTTCTCGTCGTCGACGAGGATTTCCGCGAGGAGCAGGGCGGGCGGCTGCTGCAGCGTCTGTATGAAATCGAGACGTACCGGATGATGGCGCTGCTCGCGTTGCCGGTCGCGCGGCGGATGAGTCGCGAACTCGACGAGATTCACGCGGCGCTGCATGCGCTGATGCAGCGGATGGACGCGAGCGGCGCCGACGGCGACGACGCGGCCCTGCTCGTGAAGCTCACGCATCTTGCGGTGCGGGTCGAAGCGCTGTCGGGGTCCGGCGGCCGCTTCAGCGCGTCGCGCGCATACGAAAAGCTCGTGCTGGCGCGCATCCACGAATTGCGCGAGGAGCGCATCGAAGGGATGCCGACGATCGCGGAATTCATGGAGCGGCGCTTCGCACCGGCGATGGAAACCTGCCGCAGCGTGTGGGCGCGTCATGAGCAGATCGCCGCGCGGATCGCGCGAGCGGTCGACCTGCTGCGCACGCGCGTGAATCTCGCGCAGGAAAAAGACGTGACGCGCCTGCTGGCCGGCATGGAGCGCACCGCGCGCAATCAGCTTCATCTGCAGCACGCCGTCGAAGGGCTGTCGGTGGCAGCCATTTCGTACTACGTGCTGTCGCTTGCGACCGCGGCGTTCAAGGCGCTGCACGTGATGAACCTGCCGGTCGATCCCGAACTGGCGGAAGGCCTGCTGATCGCGCCGGTCGTGTTCGCAGTGATTCACATCACGCGGCGCACGCGCGCGCAGCTCGCGCGGTCGGAGGCCGCGCATGACGGTGCATCCGTGCCGACGGTGCATGCGGCGGCGTTGAAGCAGGCGAATTAGAACATCAATGACATATCAAAAGGAGTGGAGATGACTTTTACGCAAACGCAAGCTCAGTTTTTCACTGGCCTCGATGGATTCGACGAGCCGGTGTGGGACGAATCCGGTTCGCCGGAAGAGGCGCGCGTGACGTCGTATCAGGCCGTGCTGCAGGAGCCGATGACGTCGCTCGTCGGCGGTACGATCGATCGGCCGGATGTCGCGGCGGTGGCGATTCTCGGGTACAACTGACGCGGAGTGGAATGTGGTCTTGATGCGGGCAAGCTGACGGTGCGTCAGCTTGCCGCGTTCGGGCGGGCGAATGGCAAGCAGACAGATTGGAGCGATGAAGCAGGCGGCTCAATCACCGGAGAGATCGCTGATTGACGCGCCATGAGGAATCTGACCGGACGTGACCTGTTTGACGTATTCGTCCTGCGCGTCCTTGATGTTCCGGGAGATGTTGCCGAGGACTTTCTTCATGTAGTCCTTGGCGGCATCAGTTTGGCGCGCGACCCAGCCTTTCTCCTCGATCTCGCGAAGCTGCATGAATACGCCGTCGCCGAGCGACACGTTGTTGAGCCGCGTAATCGTGTTGTGCACGAAGTTGTCGAAGAACGCGATCACTTCCGGTGACAGCTTCGGCGGATGTACCCATGCGGTAGCCAATGCGCGCACCGTCTTGTCCGAGATGTCGTCGACCGTGCGGCGCTCGCCGAAGGTGAGCTGCGGAACCTTGGAGTTCGGATCCTGGCTCTTGTAGTACCAGTCGCGGCCTTCGTAGTTCGGCAACCCACCGCCGTGCGGGAAGACGGCGTTGTAGACGTTGGCGTCCACGGTGTTGATGAACAGGTTGTTGCCGGTGCTTTCGTGCGCAGTGCGATCGTGGACATGACGTGCCCATGACACGAACAATTTCTGGTGTTCGAGGAAGTGCGTTTCGAGTGGGCCGTTCGATTTCGGCAGCATTGCCGTGTAGGCCGCGAAGAGGTCATTGACAGTCAGGTTCTTGCCGTTCACGTTGACCGTCTTTTGAAAATCGAATTCGCGAGCCACGCGGGGATTGGTTTGGCGAAGTTGTGAAAGAGGCTTTAACGGCACGCCGGCCGCCCAGGCTCGATCAAGCATATTGCGTGCAGATACGCGAGCCAATTCAGCCGATCTCTGATCGTCCCCTTCGCGAAATCCTCCTCCTACATCCGACTGGCTGCCTGGATAAACGATCTCAAGCAAGTTAGCATGGTCGGGCGATTTCCTAGGCGAATCCAGGTTCTTGTAAAACCGTAGCTCTGTCGCCGCAACATGGTGAACAATCGACTTGAATTCCTTCTGAAGGTCATATTCTCCAAGCGTTTGCTTGGAAAGGCTGAGAAACATGCCAAGCCCTTTGATCGAGAAGCTGATGGCCTTCCCTTCTGCGGGCACAACTCCGAGGACGGGTGCGACTACTTTGGTGAAAATCGAATCGGCGTAGGACGTCGCGACGCAATCGAATAGTCCCATGAAGTCGAATTCGACTGGTATTCCATCGTAAGTTACTTTTCCGCCTTCTTGTTTACATACTTTTCCGACGAGTTCGTTGGCAAATTTGCGGGCGAGAATGCCGCCGCGGTCATACCCAAAGACTGCAACGCGTATCCGCTTGATTTCTCGTGGATCCTTCTGTGCCCGTGCGACATTGGCTTTGAAGTCAGTAATCGCTTGCATGAAACGGACATTGAAACCTGTTCCCATGTAGCCTGACGCGTACTCGTTGTCACGTACCGGCTGAATCGAATCCGCAAGAATACCAACCCCTACGGGGAGAAGATCCATGCCGACCTTCTTGACCGTCAGCGACTCCCTCAGGTTTTGCTTGATGGTTTCGGGCGCTTTATTGATGCCTTCAACGATGGCGGAATAACCTCGAGCTACGAGCGTTTTGCTAGCCGGGCCGTCCAGGGCAGCTTTGCCAATACCACTTGCGACCTTCTTTGCCGGGCTATTTATGAATTTACCCTTGGCTTCTTTTGCGAGTGCGGAAGCGGTATCACTTGCGGCCTTTCCAATCATACCGACCGTTTGATTCGACAGATCGCGGCCCATGCCTTCGTAGTACATCGCATAGATCCCACGACTGTTATCAGTTTCCTCGTGAGCCCTGAACAGGCGAGCGATGTTCGAAAGGTGGTCATCGTCTTGAAGACTTTGCGCGAAGCCATCAAAGAAAAAACTCTGATAGATCTCTTGATGGCATCGGAAGCACGGGGTCGGTTCTGCGGATGGTAGTGCTGTGCTGACGCTCGCGGCACGTGCAGCACGAGATGCGCCGGAACCTCTGTCGGATGAAACGGGTTGGGCGCCTTGGGCGGCTATTGTGTCGTTTGGCATGCTTCCCTCGCGAATTTAGTTCGTGTTGGGGATGTGCGGATCGGTCGGATAATCGACCCACTGTGCTTCGATTTTTCGACCGGGGAGGAAGTGGAATTCAATATATCCTTGGGATTTGTTCGGCAAGGACGGTACCGGAATGTTCGTTTCGTAGACGTCGGACGGTAAGTTGTTCTTGTACTGATCCTGGGTCAACTCGTACTCGATCTTGATGTGCCAGATCTTTTTGCCGCGTGGTATGTCCATGCAGCATACGGATTTTCCACCGCCGCCGGGTTTGTGGGCGGTAGAACCACCTGCTCCAAACCCGTCGATCGTGAAACTGTAGATGCTTCTGTCGGTATAGTTGTAACCGATGACATGGTATGGCCCGTAGCTCGCTGTTTGTGCATGCACCCACCACGCACCACCGAGCAGCAGCACGGCGATCGCGAGCGGGTGACGAATGAGACGGCGAAGGAAATTCAGCATGTCGTTGTTCCTGTCATTCAGTTCGTCGTGGACGAAGCCTTGTTCGTTGTCTTCATGTTGCCGGGACCGGTCGGATAGTCTACCCATTGCGCTTCGATTTTTCGGCCGGGTAGAAAACGAAACTCGATATAGCCGTCGTGTTTGTTTGGTAACTGCGGTACGGCGATGTCCGTCTCGTAGATTTCTGGTGACAGGTTCTTGGCATCTTCCTCGGGCGTCAGGTCATAGGTGACCTTGAGATGCCAGGTCTTCTTGTTGCGGGGTACGTCCACGCAACAGACCGTACCGCCGCTCCCGCCGAACTGGCGGGCACGCACGCTACCGGCGCCGAAGCCGTCGACTACGAAGTTGTAGACGCCACGATCGGTGTAGTTGTAACCCGTCACGCGATAAGGCCCGTAGCTCTCCGTCTGCGCATGCACCCACCATGAACCCGCGAGCAGTAGCGCCGCGAGCGCGATCGGGTTACGAATGAGGCGGTGCAGAAAATTCAACATGTCGATGTTCTTGCCACTCAGTTCGTCGCGGACGACGCATTACTCGTTGTATTCGAGTTCCGTGGGTCTGTCGGGGACTCGACCCATTTGGCTTCGATCTTGCGGTCGGGCAGGAAATGGAATTCGATGTATCCGCCGTGTTTATTGGGCAGCGACGGGACAGGAATGTCAGTTTCGTATACGTCGTTCGGCAAATCTTTTTTGTACTGCTCCTGTGTCAGTTCGTAGGCGATCTTGATATGCCACATTTTCCCGTTTCGCGGCACGCTCATGCAACATACCGTTCCTCCACCGCCACCGGATTCATGCGCGTTGACACCGCCGGCTCCGAATCCATCGATCGTAAAAAGCGCAATGCTTCGATCGGTGTAGTTGAAACCCACGACGCGATAAGGACCGTAGCTTGCCGTCTGCGCGTGCGCACCCCATGAACCCGCGAGCAGCAATGCCGAGATCGCGATCGGGTTACGAATGAGGCGATGAAGAAAATTCAACATGTCGATGCTCCTGCCACTCAGTTCGCAGACAACGCATCGCCCGTTGTATTCGGGTTGCGTGGATCTGTCGGGGATGCCGCCCATCGCGCCTCGATCTTATGTTCCGGTCGGAAGTAAAACTCGATATACCCGCCATGCTTGTCGGGAAGCGGCGGAATGGCGATGTCCGTTTCGAAAACGTCGTTAGGCAGGTTGTTCCTGTACTGCTCGGGCGTCAATTCGTACCGAAGCTTGATGTGCCAGGTCTTCTTGTTGAGCGGGACTTCCATGCAGCACACGGTCCCACCGCCACCACCGGGTTCGTGTGCGCGAACGTTACCTGCACCAAATCCGTCAATGTTGACTCTGTAGATACTGCGATCGGCGAAGTTGTATCCGATGACGCGGTATGGGCCATAGCTCTGAATCTGAGCATGCACCCACCACGCGCTACCGAGTAGCGCGACGGCGACCACGATCGGTTCGCGAACGATACGGCGCATCACGCTCAACATGTCCATGATTCCATCGATCGATCCATCAAATTCGCCCGTCTAGCGGGTGTCCGGAACATGCGCGTCGATCCGGCGAGCAACCCATTGCGAGACAGTTTTCCTGTCGGGAAGAAAGTGGAACGCAACGTATCCGCGATGCTTGTCCGGCAGTGCGGGTATCGGAATATCTGTCTCGTAAACTTCATTCGGTCGATTTCTTTGCGCCTCTTCGCGAGTCAGGTCGTACACGATCCGGATGTGCCAGGTTTCTTTCCCGGCGGTACCTCGAGACAGCATACGATGCCGCTGCCGCATTGGGACTCGTTCGCATACGCGCGTCACAGGCCACCCGCGATCATCACCGCCATTGCGATCGACCGATGAGTCGCACGACGCATTCCGCTCAACATTCCCATTCCCCCGCCATTCAACCGACATCAGGCAGTACACCCACCGCCGCCATCGTCGCCGGTTGCCGTTCGGCTGCATAGCCGGCCAGCGGATGCCCGTCCAGCAGTTCCGTCCATACTTCCGTATCGACATCGCCGAGCGACTCCGACAACGGCGGCGCATTATCCCCGCGCGCCGCGATCTTCCCGGCAATCGCCGGATGCACGTCGAACGCCGGATGCACGTTCATCCCGACGAGCACGAAGTACGCGAGATCGTTCTCGTTCACGAGCCCATGCCGGCTCCGCGCTCGGGCGACCAGGTCCTTCACGTAGCGAACGCCCCAACGGTCCGGGACCGCCGACATCGGCGGCAGGAATTCGTCGCGCAACTGGAAATAGAGCGTCTCGGCGAACCCTTCGCTGGCGAGCGCGTCGTATTGCGCGCCCGTGAACACGATCGGTGTCGCGGCGGGCGCCGGCAGCGGCCCTCGCTCGTCGCCCGCCACGGCCTCCCACGGATCGAACCGGTAACGCAGTTCGACGAACGCTGCCAGCAGTTCGCGGCGCTGCGCGGGCGTCAGGATTGGCAGGAGGTTCTCGAGGACCGACGGATCGTAGTAGCGCAGCAAGGCCTGTCGCGTATCGGGCAGCGTGACCTCGGCAAGCGGATGCAGATAGGCCGCGAGTTCGGACACCGCATGACCCGTCGCGAGCCACACGACGAGATCCGACTCGCCGCCGGCATTCAGCAGGTCCAGCATCATCGCGTGCGACGCCTCGTCGTCTGCGCTCAGGTCGAGCAGGAACGGACCGATTTCAGGTCGCGACGCCTCGAGCATCGTGTCGGGGTACAGCGATTGCCATGCAAGGCCCCGCGCACGCGCGGCGTCGAGCATGGTGTCGTCCAGCGCGCCGTCGACGAGCGCGATCAGACGCAACGGGCGCGTGTGCCCGGTCTGCCGCGTGCGATGCCAGTCGCGCAGGTCGTCGTGCCGTTGCGCGGCACTCGTGCGCGGCCATTGCGCCGGCAGCGGCAGCGCGCGCGTCAGATCGCGAAACGGCTTCATGGAGGCTGCGTCGTTCATGTGCGGGGCGTCAGTGCGGACTTCATTTTCGCGGCGCTGCGACGGCATTCCGAACATACGCCTTCGGGCAGGCGCGGCAGCGGATAGTCGAGGCTGGTCGGGCCCGAGAAGCTGTGGTTGCCTCCCTTGAAATCCACCTTGCCGGGCGCGTGGATCTCGATGCTACCGTTACCGATGCGAATGTATGCACCGCCGGAGGTCAACAGAATCGGCTGCTTCGATGCGATGTCGACCTGCGCCGTGGCGGCGACGACCTTCACTGTCTTCTGCGCAGTGAGCTGCACGTCGTCGTCATGCGCGCGGATCTCGACCTTGCCCTTGCCGGCAAACAGCTTGATTCCCGAGTTCTGCGCGAACAGGCTCACCGACGAGATCACGCTCGCGATCAGCGATTTTCCGACTGCGATGTGCGTGCTCTGGCCGCTGACGACATTGACGTGCTTGTCCGCGACCATCTGCAGCGACTGCTGGCTGGCCATCCCGATGCCGGCCGGACTGCCGAACAGCATCACGGGCTGCGCGAACGCGTTCGCGTTGCCGGTGCCGCCACCCGCCGTGCGTCCGCCCGATGCCGCGCCGGACACGCTCTGCTGCGTTGCGTCGGTGAACGTCTTCAGCGCATCGCGACCGGGCTGCAGCGTGTCGGCCTGATGGGCTTCGCTCGCGCCGGACAACGATTCGAGCAGGCTTTCGCCGCCGACGAGCTGTTGCTGCGCCTCGCGGACGTCGAGCGGCTGGCTCGACACGGTCTTCGGATGCGTCGTGACGTACAGGCCCTGGCTCGCGCGCACGGCGCCGTAGGCATCGGACCGCAGGTCGAAGCCGCTGCCGACGTAAGCGCCGCGCGTATTGCCGGACTGCTCGATCAGATAACCGATGTGCAGTGCGCTGTTCGCCGTGCTGCTGTGGAGCTGCGCGCGGTTCTGCCCGGTTGCGTCGTCCATCACGAGCTGGTTGTAGCCGCTGCCCGCGTATTCCTTCGAACGGAAGCCGGATAGCAGGCCGTAGGTATGCCACTGCGGTTTGGTCGCGCCGTTGTAGAGACGGGCCGTGACGATCGGCCGGTCGCAGTCGCCGGACATCCAGTCGACGATCACCTCCTCGCCGATGCGCGGCACGTGTACGCTGCCGTACCCGCCGCCCGTGTCCGACGATGCGACGCGAAGCCAGCACGATGCGCGCTCGCCGCCTTCGTTAAGGCGATCCCAGTGGAACCGGACCTTGATGCGGTTCAGTTCGTCGGTATGTACTTCCTCGCCCTTGGGGCCGGCGACGGTTGCGGTCTGCAGGTGCATCTCGGGCTTCGGATGTTCGAACGGACTGCGGAACGGCACCGCCTGGCGCTGGGCTTCGACCTCGACGAGATAGAAACCCTCGCTGCCGTCGGCGTGGCGTACGGTCATCGCGCTGACCGCGTCGCCGAGCTGCGCCTGCATTGCGTCGAAGCGCGCGGCCAACCCGTGTGGAAACTGCGACGGCGTGGCCGGAATGTTGTTCCTGATCCACCAGACCGTCTCGACGACGGCAAACCGGTTGCCGTCATGTTCGGCGGGCGGATGCGCGGGATGGTCGGTCAGTTCGAACACCCGGCCCGCATCGATGCCGCGCATGCCGCCGATGCCGTGGAACCGCTTTGCGCGCGATTCCCATTCTTCCATCCGGATGGTCGACTGACGGTTGCCGTCACCTTGGGGGCCATACGTATAGGCGCCCGTGTAAGTGTAGACCTCGGCCTGATCAGGCAACTCACCCTGGTCCGGCCTGGTCGGGACGTCGGTGCTTTTTGGGTTGAGTGCGGTGCCGGGTGACTTGTAGTCGAACGTGCGCGTCGTGTAACGGCTGCTTTGCAGTGTGCGCGTGCTGGACCACTCGGCGAGAGCTTGGCTGTCGTCGCCCGAGGCGGTGCGCTGGAATGGCACGCGGGCAGGCGTGGCGGCTGGCAACGAGTGCAAGGAATCGGTGATCACCAGCGTATGGTGCGAGCCGTCCGGAGCCTGCTCGAAATAGCCGAACAGGCCTTCGTCCTCGAGCAGACGATGGACGAAATGCCAGTCGTCCTCGAATTGCATGCAGAACGAACGGTTTCGCAGCGGTGCGGAGAGCGCGAAACGGAACATGCCGCCGGCTTGCGGATGCTGGTTGAATACGTCGGTAATGATTTCGTCGGCGGTGCGGTCCTGCCAGATGCGCTGGTCGCGGCGGTATCGGAGAAATCCGACCCACGACATGAAACGAATCTGGTATGCGGTGATGCCGCCGTCGAAGCCGAGCCGACGCGCGGTCTGCACATAGCCATGCCACGGAAGGTAGCTGTCGCCTTGCTGTTGGATCCACAGCGTGACGGGCTGCGCGATCAGTTTCTTCAGCTCGACGTTGTCGCGGGTCGAGACGGCGTCTACCGTCAACGTGAATTCACGGCCGAGCCGCGACGCGCCATGGACGGTCTGGGGCAGCAGCACATTGTCGCCCAGCGGTGTATCGAGCTTGAGCAGACGACCTTGCTGAAACAGGCCGCCGGCGATCGCGCGAACGAGTTCTTGTGAATTCATCGTCGTGGCCCTCTTGGATCGAGAACGATGAGTTGGCGACTTTATCGTCGCATTTGTCGTAGGAATGCTCTCGGTAGGTGATTTTACCGGATAAATCGCATCATTTCGGTATCGAAGCCATCGGATTTATTGGGGGACCGATTTCGCGTCAGCGTTGGCAGCCGGGGACACCGGCGGCGGCCTCTCACAATCGCTCACTGCCTGTCGCCTCAGTCATGCTGAGCGCCCGACCGCCTCGGCGCGCTGCGCCCCTTGCGCTGCAGCAACACGGCCATACGCCGCGGCACCGCTGGTTCCAGCGCCACGGCGACGAGATCCCCATGCTCGGTGGCGATCGTCGCGGGTAACAGCGTCGCGAAATTCGCGCGGCGCACGATCTCGATCATTGCGCCGATCCGGGTTGCCTCCATCAGCACGCGCGGCCGCACGTCGTGCTCGCGGAAATAGCGATCGATCTGCCCGCGCATCGCATCGCGGAGCGCCCTGGCCGGCCGTGAGTTTTTTCGCGAACGCACCGGCAGTCCACGACGAGCGCGCGCGTTCGACGAGCAGCGTCTGCACTTCGCAGTGACGTAAGCCGCGCGGACGTCGCGAGCGCCCCGCCAGGGCCGGCTCGCGTCGCGCAAACGCCTGACGCGCTATAGTCGTGCGACACCCGCTGCGATGCTCCGCACGTCCGGCTGTCCATTCACGCACGCCTTCATTCCATGACCGCGCATCCCGCCGTTTCCCTTCAGCTGACCGACACCGAACAGCCGGCCGCCCGCGACTTCATCAGTCGCAAGCTCGGCGAATTCAATCACGCGATGACGGGCCGCGCCGATACGGCGGCGCTCGACGTCTACGTGACCGATCCCGCGACCGGCGAGGTATTGGGCGGCCTCACCGGCCGGACGTCGCTCGGCCTGTTCTTCATCGATCTCTTCTACCTGCCGGAATCGCTGCGCGGTGGCGGCTTCGGCAGCCGGCTGCTGCGCGAGGCCGAAGCGGAGGCGAAGCGGCGCGGCTGCGCCCGCGCGGTGCTTTACACGATCACGTTCCAGGCGCCGGATTTCTACCGGAAGCACGGGTACGAGGTGTTCGGCGAAGTGCCGTGCGAGCCGGAAGGCGCGGCGCGCGTGTTCATGGTCAAGACGCTTTGAGCGACGTTGCCTGACGTCACCGCCCCGGCGTCGCGCGCTCGACGATCATGTCGTACAGCGCCTGCGCCGCGGGCGACAACTGCGCGGCCTTGCGCTTGACAAGCACAAGCGTGCGCGACACCGACGGTTCGACGAGCTCGATCGTGCGGATCATCGGATACGCGTTCTTCTGGATCGCGAGCTTCGGCACCACGGCCGCGCCAAGGCCTTCCGCGACGAGCCCGAGCGCGGTCGAACTGCGCTGCACCTCGTAGAACGAATGCAGCGACACGCCGCTCGTCTTCAGCGCGCCTTCGAGCAGCCCGCGATTGCCGCTCACTTCGCCCGCAAATATCAGCGGATGCGGCTGCAGCGCCGCCCAGCGGATCCGCCGCCGCTTCGCCAGCGGATGATCGTCGCGGCAGACGAGCACGTACGGATCGTGCGTGAGCGGCACGCTGACGAGTTCGGGATGCTGGTCGCCGGCGATGCTGATCCCGAATTCCGCTTCACGCCGCAGCACGGCTTGCAGCACCGACGCCGATGCATGATCGAGGATCTTCACGCGATCGTGCGGCCGGTGCCCGGAGAACGCGCGCAGAATGCGGGGCAGGTACTGCACGCCGACCGTCGGCACGCACGCGATCGTCACGTCACCGCGCTGGCTCAGGCCCGTTTCGCGGATTTCGGTCAGCGCATCCGACAGCTCGTTCAGCAGCCGGCGCGCCTGCGGCAGGAAACGTCGGCCGATTTCGGTGAGGGTGGTGCGGCGCGTCGTGCGCTCGACCAGCGAGACGCCGAGAAACGACTCGAGCTTGCGCAGCCGTTGCGTGATCGCCGTTTGCGTGACGTGCAGCGTGTCGGCGGCCTGCCGGAAGCTGCCGCCATCGGCGATCGCGACGAAAGCCTGGACACCAAGCGTATCGATTTTCATCAGAAATATGAATCAATAGCGATATTGAATTCATTTTACTGACGAACGCCGAAATCGCAGAATGTGCTGCATCGACGGCTGTCGATCCCCCGACCACGCCGTCCACGCCAATCAGGAGGCCTACCGTGACGACCCCACTCGATCAATACGCGAGACAGTACGTGCGATTCGAAGACGAGCGCACGCGGCCTGTCCGCGACCTGCTGGCCGCGGTGCCCGATACGCCGATCCATACCGCGATCGACATCGGCTGCGGGCCCGGCAATTCGACCGAGGCGCTGATCGCGCGTGCGCCCCACGCGACGGTCCGCGGCATCGACGCGTCGCCGGACATGATCGCGGCTGCACGCAAGCGCCTGCCCGCGCTGCGTTTCGATCTCGCGGATGTCACCACGTGGGACGATCCGGGCGGCTACGACCTGATCCTGTCGAACGCGGTGCTGCAGTGGGTGCCCGCGCACGACACGCTGTTTCCGTCACTCGTCGGCTGGCTCGCGCCGGGCGGCCATCTCGCGGTACAGATGCCCGACAACCTCGACGAACCCGCCCACCGGCTGATGCGCGAAGTGGCCGCGGCCGGGCCGTGGGCGGACAAGCTGAAAGACGCCGCGCGCACCGAGCGGTTCGATGCACGGTACTACTACGCGTTGCTGTCGCCGATGTGTTCGCGGGTCGATGTATGGCGCACGACTTACTACCATCCGCTGAGCGGCGGCGCCGATGCGGTCGTCGAATGGTTCAAGGGCAGCGCGCTGCGGCCGTTTCTCGCGGCGCTGGACGACGACAGCGAACGCGACGCGTTCCTCGCGCGCTATCGCGATGCGCTCGCTGGACCGAACGGCTATCCGGTGCTCGACGACGGCACCGTGCTGCTGCCGTTCCCGCGGCTGTTCATCGTCGCGACGCGGAAGTCATGAAAAAGTAGGACTGGTGTCGGGGCGGTAGGTTGTAGCACGTCAGGACAGCGGCCGCATCGATTCCGGATCGACTGTCCGGCTCTTCGCGGTCTGCCCGTCGCGCAGATCCTTGTACCAGAAGAGGGCGACTTCCCCGTCGTTCACGCCGTCGGCGTACAGGAAGCGGTCGTGGCCGCCTACGACGAAGCCCGCACGGGCGTACGTGCAGCAGGCCGCGACGTTGTTCGCCTGCGTTTCCAGCCGCATGAAGCCGAACCCGCGGCTGCGTGCCCACGCTTCCGCGGCCGCCAGCAGGTACTGGCCGATCCCTTGCCGCCGGCACGCGCGATCGACCGCGAGTTCTGCGATCTCGGCCATCCCGTTCCAGCTTTCGGTGATCGCGACGAATCCCGCGAGGCGCCCGCCCGCGGTCGCGCGGAACAGCGCGGTGCCACCGCACGCCTCGCGCGCCCAGCCGGCTGGGTCGAAGCCGTAGTCCTTGCGTCGCACGGGCAGCGCGCGCAAATCGAGCAGATCCCGGTACGGCGCATTCAGTTCCCACGCGATCTCGAACGAGAAGTCGCATCCGTTCAGTTCGTCGGCGGGTAGATCGACCGCCTGTTCGATGCTGATGTGCTCGGCTCGGTCCATGTGTCGGTGTCCTGTCTCGAGTGGCTGCGCTCGCACAATGCCTTCCCCCCGCGGCGCCGTTCAACGCCCGATTATGCGGGATATCGGCGCGGACCCCGCCGCAGGTCGGTTGCTACCATCGGATTGAGATTTGTCGAAGGTGCTGCACGTTCCTTTGGAAGAAGGTAGAGAGGAATCCGAATAATCGTTTTCCACTTGATGACAACTCAACCACCGTCGCACGCGAAGATCGAGCGGCAGCAGGCACGCCTGCACGAGACGAGCAGGGAGCGCGATGCCGCGCTGAAGGCGGTGCGCGGCGAGGCGCGATCCGTCGGCGTGCGGGGCATGGCGTGTCTCCGGAAGAGGGGCTGATATCGATATATTCTATGGGATATAACGAAAGCGCAGCGAACGCGTTTTGCGGATTTCGATCGATGTCGCTGACCGATCCGTTGCTGTGACACGTTTCCCCGGAAAGCGCGACCTTCGGCATGCATCCGTCGCCCGCACCGTTCGGCAGTTCCAACGCCTATCATGTATGAAGCCGGTCCTGCTCGGGCATGCGCGGCCGCCGCGCCGGCCGCCCAGGGACGAGCAGGTCGAAAGCCTGCCGGCATGGCCTGGTTGACCTGGAACGCACGCGCAAACGAACGCGTCGCTCGACGCTTGCAAGGGGGTGTGATGACCGATCGCGACGAGGTGTTCGCGGGCTCGATCCCGGCGTTCTACGACACGCTGATGGTCCCGCTGATCTTCGAGGCCTATGCCGTCGACGTGGCGGAACTCATCGCCGCTTTCTCGCCCGGCTCGGTGCTCGAAACGGCCGCCGGCAGCGGCGCGCTCACGCGGGCGCTCGCGGCGCGACTCGGCCCTCACGTGCGCTACGCGGTGACCGATCTCAACCAGCCGATGCTCGACTATGCCGTCTCCAGACAGGGGCCCGACAGCCGTATCGAATGGCGGCGGGCCGACGCACTCGAACTGCCGTTCGACGACGCGTCGTTCGACGTCGTCTGCTGTCAGTTCGGCGCGATGTTCTTTCCCGACCGGGTCGCCGGCTATGCGGAGGCGAAGCGTGTTCTGGCGCCGGGCGGGCGCTTCGTCTTCAGTGTCTGGGATCGCATCGAGGAAAACGCCTTTGCCGACGAAATCACCCACGCCGTCGCGGCGCTGTTTCCGCACGACCCGCCGCGATTTCTCGCCCGCACGCCGCACGGCTATCACGATATCGCGCTGATCCGCGAGGAGCTACTCCGTGCGGGCTTCGCCGACGTGGACATCGCGACGCGCGAGAAGACCAGTTGCGCGGCATCGGCACGCGATGCCGCCACCGCCTATTGTGTGGGAACGCCGCTGCACGACGAAATCGTCGCGCGCGATGCCGGCTTGCTTGAACGGGCGGTGGACCGCGCGACCGAGGCCATTGCCGCTCGCCACGGCGACGGGCCGGTGGTCGGCAAGATACAGGCGCATGTGATCGTGGCGGCCGGATAGCGGTACCGCGAATTCTCATACCGTCATACCAAATCCATGCTAGCCGATTGCTCGCGAACCCTGTGCGTGGCGTTCCGCGGTTCGACTATGCTGAATTGTCTGCGGCCGGATTTGCGCGCCGCAACGCGGCGAACCGGCGATGGCGGGAGGGCGCGATGAGCGGGCAAAGCAATGTGCAACTGGTGCAAGAGGCGTACGCGGCGTTCGGCAGGGGCGATATCGGCGGCGTCCTGCAGACGCTGTCCGAAAACATCGACTGGTTCATCCCGGGGCCGGCCGACGTCGTACCGTTCGTCGGCAGGAGACGCGGGCCGCGGGAGGTCGCGACGTTCTTTGCTGCGCTTGCGTCGACGCAGACCGCGGAACGGTTCGAGCCGCTCGAGTTCATCGCCAGCGGCAACCGGGTCGTCGTGCTCGGCACGCAGCGCTGGCATGTCCTGTCGACCGGGCGCACCTACGAGGATGACTGGGTGCACCTGTTCACGATCCAAAGCGGGAAGATCACGACGTTTGCCGAGTACCACGACACCGCCGCCGAAGCGGCCGCTCACCGATACTGACGACCGCCATCCGTTTTGAGCGAACCGCCGTCGGGCTATCCAGCATTTCCCGCCATTCCGCAAAGTCCCTCCAAAAAAATGGCGACGCCGCCCAACCGGGCACGGCGTCGCCAACGGCCTGAACGGCCGCCCTGGTCAATCGATCGCGCGCATCGCGTGGCGCAGTTCCTGATAGCTGCGCAGGCCCGTCACGCCGAGTTCGCGGCCGATTCCGCTGAGCCCGAAGCCGCCCCAGCACACCTGTGGATAGATCAGTTGCGGCGCGTTGATCCACACGAGCCCGGCGCGCACGCGCGCCTGGAATTGCTTCGCCACGGCTGCATCGCGCGTCACGACGGTCGCGACGAGCCCGTAGCGCGTGTCGTTCGCGAGCGCGATCGCCTCATCGTCGGTGCGGAACGACTTCACGCACGCGACCGGACCGAACACTTCATCGGTCCACAGCAGGTTGTCGGCATCCGGTTCCGCGACCACGACGGGCGCCATGAAAAAGCCGTTGCCGCCGCCCTCGGCGACGCGCCCGCTGAACGCGACCCGCGCACCGGCCGCGATGCCTTGCTCCAGCATCGCCTCGACGCGCGCGCGCTGCGCGGCCGAGATCATCGGGCCCATCGTGACCTGCCCGGTGGCGGGCGGCGCGACGACGAGCGCGCGCACGGCCGTCTCGAACGCGGCCATGAAGCTGCGGTAGAGGCTGTCGTGCACGAGGATGCGCGCGGTGGCCGAGCACATCTGGCCCGCGTTCGTGAACGCGCCGGCGACGGCGAGCGACACGGCGACGTCGAGATCGGCGTCGTCGCGCACGATCAGCGATGACTTGCCGCCGAGTTCGAGCGTCACGCGCTTCATGTCCTCGGCTGCGGCCTGCATGACCTTGCGCCCGGCAGCCGTGCTGCCGGTAAACGAGATCTTGTCGATCAGCGGATGCGCGGTCAGCGCCGCGCCGACCTCGGCGCCGCCGTTCACGACGTTGACGACACCATCCGGCACGCCGGCTTCGGCGATCAGGTCGAGCAGCGCGTGCTCGGTCGGCGACGTCAGTTCGGACGGCTTGAGCACGACCGTGCAGCCGGCCGCGAGCGCGGGCGCGAGCTTCCACGCGGTCGTGACCATCGGGAAGTTCCACGGCACGATCAGCGCGGCGACGCCGAGCGCGTCGTAAAAGCGCTCGGCCGCGACGGCGTCGCTCGGCAGTGCGACCGCCTCGGCCGCGAACAGCGCGGAGTCGTCGCACAGCTGCGCGTAGTACGCGAACGTCGCGGCGACGTCGCCAACGTCGGCGTCCGCTTCGAACGGCGGCTTGCCGCTCACCTGCATCTGCAGCGCCGCGAGGCGCTCGCGGTTGGCCTCGACGCGCTCGGCGATCTTCGCGAGCACGCGGCCGCGCGCGGCGGGCGGCGTGTCGCGCCA